>NZ_JBJXVK010000028.1:0-68248 GCF_046159765.1 Pectobacterium artocarpous | reverse complement strand
AATGCGTGATCTGATCCTGAGATTGAGCAAAAGTTCGATTTATTCAACAAAGCCACGCAGCGCGTGTGATGTTCACTGCCGGACAGGCAGCTTAGAAAGTCGAACGCCAGCGCCGCCGCTGGCAGGGCCAGTTCACTGCCGGACAGGCAGCTTAGAAACTGAAGTACACTTTAATAAAACACTCGTCTTCGTTCACTGCCGCACAGGCAGCTTGGAAATGGGCTTGAAATAACCCTTTGTTCGACTGCACTTTTTTGTTGAGCCTTTGGTTCTATTTTTTTCCTAAAATAAAAACTTCCACCATACTTTCAGAGGGGAGAAGAAAAAGGAAAGAGAAACGCATGCTAAAACTTATTTTTGTAACGGCCAGAGATAGAAAACGTCTTACTGAAATATCCTCTATTTTGGTTCGTCATGGTTCGCAGGACATTATCCGCTTTCTTGGCTTATCTGAGCTGGTGGGGAAGCCTTCATCTACCTCTTTTCGCTCCGATATTCCCTTGCCTGAGCGTTTATGTGCCGCACTTGAAGAATTAGGGCCTACGTTTGTGAAATTAGGCCAAATATTAGCTTCACGTAGTGATTTGCTTGGGCCTGAATGGACGAAGGCACTGGGCAAATTACATAGCAGTGCGACCGCACTTCCCTGGGACGTCGTTGAACGTATTATGCGGCATTCTCTGGGGACTGAACTTGAGCATGTTTTTTCTTGGTGGGACACCACGCCACTTGCGGCCGCGTCGATAGGGCAGATTCATCGCGCCCGACTCAAAAATGGTAAAGAGGTCGTGGTCAAAGTGCAACGGCCTGGTTTGGACGAAAAATTACGGGCAGATCTTCGGTTATTACGTTTCCTGGCGGAATCGATAGAAGAACAGAATCATCGGTTAGCGCGTTTTCGTCCGGTACAGCTTGTGTTATTTCTCGATACCGCCCTCACGCAAGAGCTGGATTTTTGCTATGAAGCGGCGAACTACGAAACGGCGAACTACGAAACGGCCATAGCCCAGTTCAAGACTGACCCCGATGTTGTGATTCCTATGGTTTATAAAGACTGGAGTTCTTCAACATTGTTGGTGCAGGATTTTCTGGAGGGTGTGTCTCCGACGCTCGTGGGGTCTGCTCGGTCAAATGAGTACGATGGCCCTCATTTGGCGCAGATTGGGGCAAAGGCATTTATGAAAATGGTATTTGAGTACCGTTTTTATCATGCGGACCCTCATCCTGGGAATGTCATGATTTTGCCGGAGAATAAAGTCGGTTTTATTGATTTTGGTATGGTGGGGCGACTCAGTGACGCTCGCCGTAATGAATTGCTGTCATTTCTTTATGCCATCAGTGAAAGCGACAGCCATGGTATTGTTGATGCCTTAATTGGTTGGAGCCATGCATCAGAATTAGATGTTGAGGAATTAGAACTTGCGGCGGCGTTTTTCCTCGATCGTCAAGGATGTCTCCCATTGCAGTTGGGAAAAGCACTGACGGATATATTCACAACCGCACGCGAATTCCAGTTAACTTTACCGCCAGACCTCGTCTTATTATTTAAGGCCTTGATAACGGCAGATGGTGTATTACAGCGGTTGGACCCCGAGTTTGACATTATAAAAACGTTGCGCCCAATGCTGCGTAAACACATGTTTAAAAGGGGAAAGGCATTTTTCAGTCAACGCAGTTTGATCAAACTGGGTCATCAATTGGGGCACTCAGCCTCAGATCTACCCCAAACGCTACATTTGGTTCTAAAACGTTTGCAGCATGGTCGGGTAAAAGCCGATATCTCGCTTACGAATTTGGATAAGTTGGGGATGGCCTTGGAAAGGGCGGCGGTTACGCTGGCGATTGCGATGATTACTGCTGTTTTAGCATTAGTATTGGGGGCGTGGATGATCCTGACCGATCTCCATTTAGCCGGAATTCCTCTTCTGCCAGTCATTAGCGGTAGCGGGGTATTCGCCGGTATGGCCTGGTTAATCTGGCGTTTGCGGGGAAGGTAAACCGCGACAATTTGCGATGTTTACTCACAAAGATTTTGTTCTCGCCAGTTCAGCCAGATTCGCATATCAAATTCTAACTGGTGATAATCAGGATCCATATGGCAACAAAGTTGGTAGAAGGCTTTGTTATGATCTTTTTCTTTGAGGTGGGCGAGTTCGTGTATCACGATCATCCGCAGGAAATCTTCCGGCCCGTCACGGAATAGCGTCGCTATGCGGATTTCGTTATTGGACTTTAATTTTCCTCCCTGTACGCGTGCCACAAACGTATTGGTTCCCAGCGTTCCTTTTATCGGATTCTGTTTGTTATCGTAGAGCACCTTTGATATTGCGGGGGCGTTTTTCAGATAGCGCTGTTTCAGCTCGGCGACAAACTGATAGAGCGACTTGTCACTCTGAATCGGATGGCGGTCAGGGTATCTTTTTTCCAGCCAGAGCCCGAGTTTGCCTTGATCGAGGAGCGTTTGAACTTGGGCAACAATCGCTGGAGGATAGCCGTTCAGGTAGCGTAGTTGGGTCATGACATTTTTATCACACAAGCCACTGAGTTAGGCGAGTTCACAACGGTGAGTCGGTTAACCCCGTGGCGTTGTCATTTTACGATTTACTGAATCGCGGCGAAGGCCGCAGCGACGCGTTGGACGTTGCTGTGATTCAGCCCCGCCATACACATACGGCCGCTGGCGATCAGGTAGACGCCGAATTCTTCACGCAGACGATCAACCTGCTCCGGGCTGAAACCGGTATAGCTGAACATGCCGCGCTGAGTGAGCAGGTAGTCAAAGTTGCGGTTTGGCAGCGCGTTTTTCAATGCGGAAACCAGTTCCTGACGCATGCTCAGAATGCGAGTGCGCATCTCTTCGACTTCCGCTTTCCAGTCGGCATTCAACTGTGCGTCGTTCAGGACTTTAGACACCACCTGTGCGCCGAAATTCGGAGGGGAAGAGTAGTTGCGGCGGACGGTCGCCTTTAACTGACCCAGCACGCGCTGTGCGCTGTCGGCATCGTCACACACCACGGAAAGGCCGCCGACGCGCTCGCTATACAGTGAGAAAATCTTGGAGAACGAGTTGGCGATGAGTGCCGGAACGCCCGCGCTGGCAATGGTGCGAATCGCATAGGCATCTTGTTCGATCCCGAGGCCAAAGCCCTGATAGGCGATGTCCATAAACGGAATCAGCTCACGCTGGATGATAACTTCAATAACGCGATCCCACTGTTCGGTGGTGAGGTCTGAACCGGTCGGGTTGTGGCAGCACGGGTGCAGCAGCACGATGCTGCGCGTCGGCAGCGTTTGCAGCGTGGCAAGCATGGCGTCAAATTTTACGCCCAGGCTTTCGCCATCGAAATACGGGTAGGTGTGAACGTTAAAGCCCGCGCCCTCAAAAATCGCAATATGGTTTTCCCATGTTGGATCGCTGACCCACACTTCTGAATCCGGGAAGTAGCGTTTCAGGAAATCCGCCCCCACTTTCAGCGCACCGGAACCGCCCAGCGTCTGGATAGTAGCGATGCGACCGGCTTCCAGCGCCGGGTGGCTTTCACCAAACAGCAGGTGTTGGATCGCGGTACGGTAAGGCTGTAACCCTTCCATCGGCAGATAAGAGCTCGCGCTCTGAGCCGGCTGTTTCAGGCTGCTTTCTGCTGCACTGACGGAGCGCAGCTGCGGGATAATATTTTGCTCGTTGTAGTAGAGCCCGATACTCAAATTGATCTTATCTGCTCTTGGATCCTGTTTGAATTTTTCCATCAGAGACAGGATAGGATCTCCGGCATAGGTATCAACGTTTTGAAACACAGTGTAGCTCTCCTGAGTGTGTCATTTTTATAGGTACTGCAACCCCGACGATGGTGGGGGGACAATCAGGCCGCGTAACGGCCGGGGCGATGATTCATCGCGATAATCAGGTTCAGAATGGTTGCCCCCAGAATCGAAGCAATCAACATCGGTATGCTTACCACGAACAGGGAAGTCAGCACAATCACAACGTCAACGCCCATCTGGAGTTTTCCCGCCCGCAGGCCGTATTTGTCCTGAAGATAGAGTGCCAGAATATTCACACCACCGAGGCTGGCCTTATGGCGAAACAGCACAACGAAGCCGATTCCGGTGATGATATTGCCGAACAGCGTGGCGTAAAACGGGTTGAGCCGATCGAAATGAATGAACATCGGGTGCAGATCGGAAAACAGGGAAACTAGCCCGACGGCGCAGAAGGTTTTCACTGTGAACGCCCACCCCATGCGGCGTAAAGCCAGATAATAGAAAGGCAGGTTCAGCAGGAAAAAGGCGATGCCAAAGGAGACGTTAGTCAGATAGTGGATAAGGAAAGCGATGCCTGCGGTGCCGCCGGTGAGTGCGCCTGCCTGACGTAGCAGAATGACGCCAAATGACACCATCAGCGTGCCGATCAGTATCGCCAGAATGTCTTCCAGTAGCGTGTGTGATATTTTTTGTGTGGGAATAACGTTATCCATGGTGAGCACTCAACAGACTGTCGTAAAAACATGCACTTACCAAAGCAAGAATCACACCAGATAATGCGGTTTAGCCGCATTCATGCGCATCATATCCTCTATGATAAGGGTAACGTATTGAATTATATGAATGAAAGAGATGCGTTATTCATGCAATTTTTATTCTTTATTTGATTGATTTGTGCGTTTTTTTTGTATTTTTGCGTAAATCATTCGTTTCTTTGCACTGGATAGAGGCGGTTGCCCCAATTCAGGGCAACGCAGGCAGTTCTGGCATCATCAAACCGTTTTCTTTGAGACGGTTTAACACCACTGAGGTTTTCAGGTGCGCAACGCTCTTGTTCTGCGAGAGAATCTGGCTAATCAGCGTGCTGAGCCCTGGCAGATCCGCCACGGCGACTTTTAACAAGTAATCGGCATCGCCCGTGGTTTTATAGGCGTCGATAATGGCATCCACTTCTCCCAGCATCTGATGAAAACGTTCCACGTATTCGCTGGTGTGATTGATTAACCGCACTTCAATCAACCCCAGGCATTCCAGCCCGACCGCGTTCGGTGACAGGCGAGCATGATAGCCGAGAATTAACTGCGCCTGTTCCAGCGCGATGCGGCGGCGGGAGCATTGCGAGGCAGAAAGCCCGACCAGCTCGCTGAGTTCCTGATTGGTCAGGCGGCCGTTGGTCTGTAGCAGCGTCAGGATTTTCAGATCGAAATCATCAATGGTGTACATCGCGTTCCCTAAACCGTGTCAGATAGTGAGCCAAACAGACTACCAGCTTTTTAGGCCGCGTTGCCTATGAGTTTTTTATCGTAGCAAGTCGCCTTTCCATCCGTGTGCACCATGATAGGTCATGTTCATGCACCTAAGAGGGATGAGTAGCGCGATTGTGCGCTAAATTGCCTTTTATTTGCACTAATCGTGTGGTTTTTTGGGTTTTATGCGTGATGTGTGAATTTATTGCTATAAATAAATTATGAAAATTTTCATTGTGTTACTAGTAATCATGAGCCTGTCTACAGACTGAGGACGGTTATCTGGCCTGATAGTTGCTAAACCCTCTCGGTTCGAATTTTATTGCTGACGGGGAAAATCATGGATACAGAACAGGCAGAAGGGCAGTTGAAAAGAGGGCTGAAGAATCGCCACATTCAACTGATCGCACTGGGGGGCGCAGTCGGAACCGGGCTATTTCTAGGGATCGCGCAGACGATCAAAATGGCTGGGCCGTCGGTGCTACTGGGTTATGCGATTGCGGGTGTGATTGCATTTTTTATTATGCGGCAACTGGGTGAGATGGTTGTTGAGGAACCTGTTGCTGGCTCATTTAGCCACTTTGCGTATAAGTACTGGGGGAATTTTGCCGGATTTATGTCCGGCTGGAACTATTGGGTGCTGTATGTCCTGGTAAGTATGGCTGAATTAACGGCCGTCGGGATTTATATCCAATATTGGTGGCCGGATGTACCAACCTGGGTCTCTGCGGGGATATTTTTCGTGCTGATCAATGCGATCAACCTGACTAGCGTTAAGGTATATGGCGAAATGGAATTCTGGTTTTCGATCATAAAGGTGGCGGCGATCATGGGAATGATCGCTTTTGGAGGCTATTTGCTGTTCAGCGGCGCGGGTGGCCCAGACGCTAGCGTGGCGAATCTGTGGCAACACGGAGGCTTCTTTCCGAACGGTGTGAGTGGCATGGTGATGGCGATGGCAGTGATCATGTTCTCTTTCGGTGGGCTGGAACTGGTTGGGATCACTGCCGCTGAGGCGGACGATCCGCAAAACAGCATTCCGCGTGCGACGAATCAGGTTATTTACCGCATTCTGCTGTTTTATGTGGGCGCGCTGGCGGTGCTGTTATCGCTGTACCCGTGGGGGAAAGTGGTTGAGGGGGGGAGTCCATTTGTCATGATTTTTCATGCGTTGGATAGCAACGTTGTCGCGACCGTGCTGAATCTGGTGGTGCTGTCTGCTGCGTTATCTGTTTATAACAGCTGTGTGTACTGCAATAGCCGCATGTTGTTCGGGTTGGCTAAGCAAGGTAACGCCCCGCGTGCGCTGTTGAAGGTCAATCAGCGCGGTATCCCTCTGGCGGCGCTTGGCGTCTCCGCTTTAGCGACGGCAGGATGTGTGCTCATTAACTACCTGATGCCGGGTAAAGCCTTTGAGCTGCTGATGGCATTGGTGGTGTCTGCTCTGGTTATCAACTGGGCGATGATTTGCATTACTCACCTGAAGTTCCGTGCCGCGAAAAAGCAGGCACAGCAGGAAACGCGCTTTAAAAGTCTGGGCTACCCCGTGACGAACGTCATTTGCCTGCTGTTTCTGGCGGGGATTCTGGTCATTATGGCGATGACACCGGGTATCCAGATTTCGGTGCTACTGATCCCCTTTTGGCTGCTGGCGCTGGGCGTGAGTTATAGAATGAAAAAGAAAGGTAGTGCGTCGAATTCGCCGCTAATAAAAGCAGATACCTAATATCAGGTGTTTTATCGGTATACATTGACAGGGGAACGTAATGAAAAAGAGTTGGTTGGCGTTATTACTGGTCGCAGGGGGAGCGAATGCTCAGTCGCATCTGGATTCCGTTCAGCAGCAAGGGGTGTTAACTGTCTGTACGACGGGGGATTACAAACCCTATTCGTTCTTACGCTCAGACAGTGGCTATGAAGGTATTGATATCTCCATGGCAGAGTCACTGGCAAAAAGTTTGGGCGTAAAACTTAACTGGGTACAAACCACCTGGAAAACGCTGATGACGGACTTTCAGGCGGGGAAATGTGATATCGCGATGGGGGGAATTTCCGTTACCTTACAGCGACAAAAGAATGTGTTCTTTACCCAACCGTTAGATGTGGACGGCAAGATACCGCTGGTTCGCTGTGAGAACAAGGAACGTTACCAAACTATCGATCAACTCAATCGCCAAACAGTGCGATTAATCGAGCCCGCAGGTGGCACCAATGAGGCTTTTGCCCATGCTTTTTTACCGCAAGCCACATTAACACTGCATGACAACGTGACGATTTTTCAGCAACTGGTGGACAAAAAAGCGGATGTGATGATCACAGAGGCGTCCGAGGCTTTATTTCAGCAGAAGCAGCATCCTGAACTGTGTGCGGTTAACCCTGCTCAGCCGCTGCAATACGGTGAAAAAGCCTACATGCTGCCTCGTGATGATATGAGCTGGAAATTTTATGTCGATCAGTGGCTACATCTGACCAAAGCGACGGGAGAATATCAAAAGATCGTCGGTGAGTGGTTGGCGGTGGCACCGTAAGAGGCGATATCTCGCCAGTGAACGGCGGTAGTGAATGCTGGCGCCGTTCTGCCGCGCTAAATGCGCGGCATGAGGTTTATTCAGCAATGATGATCCGTTCGTCATTGTCTCCCAGACAGACACTTAACTGCTCAGCTTGCCGCATAGTAGATAACCTATCTGAAAGTCGGCAAGCCATGGGCTTGCCGATAAAAACCAGCCAGTCCATTTTTACTCACTATCGACGTATTCCAACATGGTACGCTGTGTTAAGCGCGTGATCAGTTCGTAGGCACTGGCGCCCGTGTGTGCGGCAATGCGTTCAACGGGAAGCGTTGGCCCCCAGAGGATCACTTCATCACCGACCTTATCCTGCGCATCTGGCCCTAAATCCACCGTGATCATATCCATCGAGACGCGACCAGAAAGCGGGACTTCACGGCCATTGATAAACACGGGGGTACCGGCTGGCGCACAACGCGGATAGCCATCACCGTAGCCGACGGCCACCACGCCCAGGCGGGTATCGCGTGGGCTGGTCCAGGTGCCGCCGTAACCGACTGCTTCACCCGCGTGGTGTTCGCGAACGGCGATCAGATGAGAGGTAAAGGTCATGGCAGGCTGGAAGCCGAAATGTGCGGCATCCTCGTTATCCAGCGGTGACACGCCATAGAGAATGATACCGGGACGGACGCGATCGCGATGCGACTGCGGCCACAGCAGAACACCGCCAGAGGCGGCGATGGACTGTGCGCCGGGCTTGCCTTGGGTAAAGGCATCAAAGTAGGCCAGTTGGCGTTCAGTGGTTCCCGCTTCGGGTTCATCGGCGCGGCAAAAGTGACTCATGATATTGACTGGCTGAACCACATTGCGGCATGCGGTCAGGCGCTGCCAAAACGCATCGGCGCTTTCCGGCAGAACGCCAAGACGATGCATACCGGTATCGAGCTTCATCCACACGCGTAGCGGCTGTGGCAGCGTGGCCTGCTCCAGCGCGGCAAGCTGTTCGGGGCTGTGAACGGCGGTTTCTAGCTGGTGCTCCGCCAGAAGCGGGAGGTCGTCGGCGGAGAAAAAACCTTCCAGCAGGACGATGGGCTTGGTGATGCCGGCAGCGCGTAGCGCCAGCGCTTCGGAGAGCCGTGCGACGCCGTAGCAGTCAGCGTCGCAAAAGGTATGGGCAGCTTCGATCATGCCGTGGCCGTAGGCGTTGGCTTTCATGATGGCAACGACCTGGCTGCCAGGCGCGAGCTGGCGGATACGTTGCAGGTTGTGGCGCAAAGCACGCCGGTTAATGACGGCCGTTGCCGTTTTCATTCTTGTTCCTTAGAGCAGTGTTGTCATTGCTGAGCGCTGCGTTATTCATCGTCATATTGTGGGCCGGCATAGTTATCAAAGCGCGACCACTGCCCGTTAAAGGTCAAACGAACGGAACCAATCGGGCCGTTACGCTGTTTCCCCAGAATGATTTCAGCGATGCCTTTCAGATCGCTGTTTTCGTGATAAACCTCATCACGATAGATAAACATAATCAGATCGGCATCCTGCTCGATGGAGCCAGATTCACGCAGATCCGAGTTAACCGGGCGCTTATCGGCGCGCTGTTCCAGACTCCGGTTAAGCTGCGACAGGGCGACGACCGGAACCTGCAATTCTTTTGCCAACGCTTTGAGCGAGCGAGATATTTCGGCAATTTCCAGCGTACGGTTGTCGGACAACGACGGCACGCGCATCAATTGCAGGTAGTCGATCATGATCAGGCTCAGGCCGTCATGTTCGCGGAACACGCGGCGGGCGCGGGAACGCACTTCGGTTGGCGTCAGGCCGGAGGAGTCATCGATATACATGTTGCGCTTTTCCAGCAAAATACCCATGGTGCTGGAAATACGCGCCCAGTCTTCGTCATCCAACTGACCGGTACGGATGCGGGTTTGATCCACGCGGGACAGCGACGCGAGCATACGCATCATGATCTGTTCGCCGGGCATCTCCAGACTAAAGATCAGTACCGGTTTGTCCTGCATCATCGCGGCGTTTTCGCACAGGTTCATGGCGAAGGTAGTTTTCCCCATCGAGGGGCGCGCGGCGACGATGATCAGGTCAGATTTCTGCAAGCCTGCGGTCTTTTTATCCAGATCCTGATAGCCGGTAGAGACACCGGTTACGCCGTCGTGCGGGCGCTGATACAGTTGTTCGATTCGGGAAACGGTGTCTTCCAGAATACGGTCAATGCTTTTCGGGCCTTCGTCTTTGCTGGCGCGGTTTTCGGCGATCTGGAACACGCGGGATTCCGCCAGATCGAGCAGATCTTCACTACTGCGGCCCTGTGGATCGTAACCGGCATCGGCGATCTCATTGGCGACGGAGATCATTTCACGCACCACAGCGCGCTCGCGCACGATGTCGGCATAGGCACCGATGTTAGCAGCGCTCGGGGTGTTCTTTGCCAATTCGGCCAGATAGGCGAAGCCACCGGCGGACTCCAGTGAACCTTGCAGCTCAAGCGATTCTGACAGCGTAATCAGGTCGATCGGTTTGCTCATTTCGAGCAGGCGCTGCATCTCAGTGAAAATCAGGCGATGCGCGCGGTTATAGAAGTCGTTCGCGACAACACGCTCGGCGACATTGTCCCAGCGTTCATTGTCGAGCATCAGGCCACCCAATACCGATTGTTCCGCTTCCAGCGAATGTGGCGGAAGTTTCAGACCTTCCATCTGGCGGTCACGGGGTTCATTCGATTTATTGGTGGGTCTTTTCTCTGCCATGAAACGGGTTCTTTACCGGTTGATTTGCCATTGGATTAGGGGGCATTGTATATGCCACACGTCCGAAATAACACAATATACCCGTCATACTTCAAGTTGCATGTGCGTTGGCTACGTTCAGTCGCCCGAATCACTTACTCAAGTAAGCTCATCGGACTCCTTCGCTTGCCGCCTGCCTGAAACTCGAATTATTTAGGGTATACGTATTATAGAGAAACAACGAATCTGTCACGATTAAGGAGATAACATGGCAAAACGCGTTCAGTTCCGAGCTTATGGTGGCCCAGAGGTTCTGCAATACGTGGATTTCACGCCTGCTGAACCCGCAGCGGGAGAAGTTCAGGTTGAGAACCGCGCCATCGGCATTAATTTTATTGATACCTATATTCGCAGTGGTCTGTATCCGGTGCCTGATTTACCTTCTGGGTTGGGAACCGAAGCGGCGGGCGTTGTGACGAAAGTCGGAGCGGGGGTGAGTGCGCTGAAAGTGGGCGATCGCGTTGTGTATGCGCAATCCGGGCTGGGCGCGTATAGCGAAGTGCATAACGTGGTGGCGGAGAACGTTGCGCTGCTACCGGACGCCATCAGCTTTGATCAGGCGGCGGCCTCTTTCCTGAAAGGGCTGACGGTTTACTACCTGCTGCGCCAGACGTATGAAATCAAGCCCAATGATGTTTTCCTGTTCCATGCCGCGGCGGGAGGCGTTGGGCTGATCGCCTGCCAGTGGGCGAAGGCGCTGGGGGCGAAACTGATCGGGACGGTGGGGTCCGATGAGAAAGCGGAGCGGGCAAAACAGGCGGGCGCCTGGGCGACCATCAATTACTGTACCGAGAATATTGCACAGCGCGTCACGGAACTGACCGAGGGGCAGAAAGTGAACGTTGTGTATGACTCGGTCGGGAAAGATACCTGGGAAGCCTCGCTCGATAGCCTGCGTCGTCGCGGATTGATGGTCAGCTTCGGCAATGCGTCCGGGCCGGTCACTGGCGTCAATCTGGGGATTCTGAACCAGAAAGGCTCGCTGTACGTTACGCGTCCGTCGCTATTTGGCTACGTGACGAACCGTGCCGAACTGGAACAGGCGAGTCATGAACTCTTTTCACTGCTCGCCAGCGGGGCGATTAGGGTGGACGTGCCGCAGAACCAGAAATTCGCACTGGCGGAGGCGCAAGCCGCCCACCGGGCGCTGGAAAGCCGCAGTACGCAAGGTTCCTGCCTGTTGATTCCGGGCTAATCGCTCAACGAGGTTATCGCACGTCTGGCGATAACCTCGCTTCTCCGGCCCGCTTTTTCCATACTGGATAAAGGGCTGCCCACGGTATTACTTCTTAACAAAAAAACCAAAATGGGTTGTTTGTTTTTTAGACACCCTTCTGTAGGATTTGACGAAAATAGATTAAGACGGTCATTCAGATTTTGTGCCTTGCTCGTTGCCTGCGACCGTACATTAATCCCAATAGGCAGAGTCGAACGTGCATATCGCGTTTGGCTGTGAGCATAGGTTCCACGGCATTTTTTCCAACATGGTTCTCTCTTTACCTCTTCGCTATCTCGATGGTTGTTTTCACAGGCGACTCCTCGCCTGATTTTGAACACACTAAAGAAGGATGTGAGTATGAGATCCATCAAACGCCTGCCGATGCCCCCAACCCGAAGTATTCTTGGGCATGTTGATTGCCTAAAACGAAGCGATGTTCATCTCCAAATGCTGCGATGGAAAGCGCAGTATGGCCGCTTTTATCGCTTAAGGTTGGGGTTCACGTCAGCGATAGTCATTGCCGACGCGGAATGTATACGTACCATTATGAAATCCCGCCCCGACGAATTTCGGCGAATCAGCAGCATTGAGTCCGTATTTCAGGAAGCCGGGTTGAACGGGGTTTTCTCATCGGAAGGGAAACGCTGGGAGAATCAGCGCAGACTGACGGAGCCGATGTTTCAGCCCGCCCATCTGAAGTATTTCTATCCCAGTCTTAGAAAAGTGACCTCCCGACTATCTGACCGTTTCACGATGCTGGCTGAAACAGGGGAGACCGTTGCCCTGGTGGAGGAATTCAAGCGCTATACGGTTGATATCACGTCATTACTGGCTTTTGGCGAAGATGTTAATACCCTCGAACAGGGGGAGAATCCGCTATCGCAAAGTTTACGCCATCTCTTTCCCATGATTAATGCCCGCAGCAGTTCTTTGTTTCCTTTATGGCGGTATCTCAGGAGAGATCAAGATAAGCAGTTCGATGCAAGCCTGAGCTTGATTCGTGAATACGTTGATGGATTTATTTATCACCAGCGGAAACGCATCCGGTTAAATCCACAGTTAATGAAAACGCCTGAAAATATGCTGCAGGTGATGCTCGCTGAGCAGAAAAAAGATGGGACGCTGAAAGACGACGACATTGTAGCCAATGCGATTACGCTTCTGCTCGCAGGGGAAGACACAACGGCGAATACGCTTGCCTGGATGAGTTTCCAGCTTTGCTCGTCGCCTTCGGTAGAAGAGTGCGTTTTTCAGGAGTGTAAAGAGGCGACTGATGGTGCCGGAGCTATCCTCCCGTGGCCGCTTCCTCGACTGCCTTGGCTCACCGCAGTGATGTATGAATCAATGCGACTCAAACCCGTTGCGCCTCTGTTGTATCTTGAGCCAACGAAGAACACTATTATTGATGATTTCTTCATCAAAAAGGGCACGCCGGTATTGCTGATGCTGAATGCGAGCGGGTTTGACGACGCGTTATTTCAGCAGTCCGATGATTTCATGCCTGAGCGGTGGCTTGAACGCGGAAAGGCCTCTTTTTCCGATCTTCAACCTTTCGGCGGTGGGCCACGTATGTGCCCCGGACGTTCGCTGGCATTAATGGAAATTAAACTGGGGTTTCACGCGTTGTGTAGTGGGTTCCACGTTGAGGCGCAGCAGCCTGCATCGGCTGTCACCGAGAGCTTTGCTTTTACGATGTCGCCATCCGGCTTTCGCGTGAAGCTACACAAGCGCGAGCCGTTGCAATAGCAAGGCTGGATGTGGAGCGTGAGTGGACGTGCTGAGGTTCGGGAGGACGGTTGCTAAGTGACGGAGTCTGGCAATAATACCGACTCTTCACAAGTGGGTATCATTGCCAGAGAGGCCTTGGCCGTTACGCTAATTTCATCCGACTGTATGTAGGGTACAGCGTGGTGATCGTCACGAAAGTGCCGCTGTGCGGCTATTATTTCCCTGACGACGATGAAATCGTGTGGCTGATGTACCACCGTGTTTGTTCACCTTTTAAACGACAATCAGGTGTCAAACTGTGGCGTCATCCTAGCAGCCACATCAGAGAAAAAATATCTGCTGGCGCACACTTTTGTACTAAAGCAGCTCGTATTAAAACAAGCCGTATTAAGTTGGTGTGAAACACGGCCTTACCCGTTATTTTCGCGCGTAATTCAGATTTTTCTCTTTCTTAGCATTACCACTCATTCCCGTTGCGCTGGCGATAAGTGTATTTGCGATAGGTATAGCGGTGTGAGTTGTAGACAGGCCGCCCGCTAAATTTGCGCCACAGCCACACGGCCATGACGGCCAAAATCAGCCACGGTAGCACCTTTATCGCTATGCTAAATAATCCGCCAATCAGCATAAAAAGGGACGCTACAAACAGTGCCGCAATCACGCCCAGCAGTGACACGCCCGTCAACATCAGCATGATAAAAAAGCCAATAACGAAGAAAATTTCCAACATAGTGCGCTCCTGTAGCGGTTAAACCTCATCTTACGCAGGGAAGAGAAAAAGATGGTTCTGCGTGCTACATAAGCTATAACAAAAATCGTGCCAAGATGTGACGCTGGTAAGTGATTGATTTACCAGCGACTCTAGGAAGAAAAATGAAAGACTGTTGATGAAAAATACTAACTATTAGTGTTTTTTAAACCAGATTAACCAGCGCCAGTGCTCGCTCTACCACCGCAGCGTCGGCACCAGGTTTGTGGGCGTTTTCGCTTAGATAGCGTCGCCATTGACGTGCGCCGGGGATGCCCTGAAACATGCCGAGCATGTGGCGCGTGATGTGGCCTAATGACGCGCCGCCAGAGAGCTCTCGCTCGATATAGGGATACATGGCCCGCACCACGCCAGCGAGATCCGGCATGGCGGCATCGATACCAAACAGCTCGCGGTCAACTTGCGCCAGAATACCGGGATTTTGGTAAGCCTCACGGCCCATCATCACGCCGTCCAGATGCTGTAAATGCGTTTTGACTTCTTCCAGCGTTTTGACGCCTCCGTTGATGGCGAGGGTGAGCGCGGGGAAATCGCGCTTGAGCTGGTAAACGCGCGGATAATCCAGCGGTGGAATTTCCCGATTCTCTTTCGGGCTAAGACCCGATAGCCAGGCTTTGCGTGCGTGGACGATAAACGTCTCACACTCGCCGCGCTCGGAAACGGTTTGAATAAAGTCGCACAGGAATGCATAGCTGTCTTGATCGTCAATGCCTATGCGGGTTTTTACCGTAATCGGGATTGACGTGCTGTCTTTCATCGCCTTGATACAGTCCGCCACCAGTGCGGCCTCGCCCATCAGGCAGGCACCGAAACGCCCATTCTGTACGCGGTCAGACGGGCAGCCGACGTTCAGGTTAACTTCATCATAGCCCCGCTGCTCTGCCAGTTTGGCACACTGCGCCAGCGCTTGCGGATCGCTACCGCCGAGCTGCAATGCCAGCGGATGTTCTTCTCCGCTGTAGGCCAGATAGTCACCTTTACCATGAAGAATCGCCCCGGTCGTCACCATTTCGGTATAGAGCAGCGTCTGGCTAGTCAGTTGGCGAAGAAAATAACGGCAATGGCGATCGGTCCAGTCGAGCATCGGCGCGGTGGAGAAGCGGTTAAGATGAGAAGCGCGGGAATCGGTTGATGCCGTATTGTGTGTACCTGATTTTACGTCGGTCATGGTTTGTTAGTTATCGTTTCGTGTGTGTCTGGCGGTGTGGTCTGAGGTTACGTCTGCTGGCACCTGACTATAGCATAGGGAGCGCATCGTGACTGAGTGTTATCTTACTCTGCACTCTCTGCATCAGGGAACTTGCCTTCCGCATGCGCGGTAACCTGAGAGCAATAAATAGGAATTGCGACGCTGCTAACTACGTATTACGGGTATTGTCTCAGGTTTGGTCTGGCTGTGTTCGAACATGGTTTACTCTGCTGTTGGCTATGAGTAAGAAGAGGACGTTCGCTCCATGCTCAACATCAAATTTGGAACGTATTAGCAAATCAAAACAGAATCAGAACCAAAATTGTATAGGAGTTTATTTTGCCAGTCAGTTAACGCTTTCTTCGTAACAAATCCGTATACCATCGTATTATCACTCCCATGGAGAACTGAATTGGCACCTGTTTTATAAACACTTTTCGCTAAGCCTCAGCCATATCGTCAAGGCGTTTTTTTATCAATAAATCCTCAGAGAAAGAAAATTAATGCAGCTCAACTTCCCAGTCTTCATAAGGTGGTTCGACGGTGAAACTGGGGTCGCAGTAGTGTCGTAAGTAGTCCGTGGCGCGTTTCTCGGCATATTTGGCGTTCAAGACGTTGCCGTCTTCATCCAGCTCTAACACATTGGCGTAAATAGCAAAAACCTGTTCAAACGCGCTGGGCTCTTCACCGTACAGTGAAAGGTAATCAATGCCTTCCAGCGTATTTTGGGTACCGCTGGCCATGAAATAGGCAAACGTTCTTAATGCACTGCTAAAGCTATGGCTTAATTTCATCGCCAACCCCCCACATTATGGCTTGCTTTGACGCTGTAACTCGCTCGTACATGTTGCTTCCTTCTCAACGGGATGGATGAATGAGCGCGGTAGCATGCTGATTGATCACGAAGGCGATACTGTAGCGGTTTAAAGGGATGAGATACAAACGGCATCGCGAACGAAAAAAAGGAGCAGGCCGCATTGGCTTGCTCCCATGAAGGTTGATGAGGACGCTTATGCTGCTGAGCGGCTGACCATCTGTGTCAGCACCTTGCGCCATGCGTCTACTTGGCCGAGGTAGTTTGCCGCCGGGATTTGCTGGAAATTCCCGTTGGCGTCTTCCAGCGCAAACGTGGGGAAGCCTTGTCCACGTATTTTCGCTAGTAGCGCCCGGCTGGCGCTGATATGTTTTGACAGCGCTTCTGCCTGAATAAAGGCGAATTCCGTGCAGAAGGCGTCGCCATCAAGGCCGATCGCTTCCGCACACTGACGCAGCACAGCGACGTCGGCAATCTGGAGCCCGGAAACGTAGTGTGCCTGTTCGATCTGGTACAGCATCGCCATGCCTTTATCATCCATCACTGCCGCAGCGAGTACGGCAGCCGTCGGCGGCGCGGAATCCAGCACGACGCTGGTGTCGCGCAGCAGCCCTTCGTAATACGCTTCTCCGAAAGTTTGCCCGGTCATTTGCGCAATACGGCGATCGTGGGGGATCACATAATCGTGCCACTCTGGGGTGATGGTGCGGCTATTGCTGCCGGTCATCATACCGCCGCCGTGGAGGATCAGATCCAGCCCGTCAATCTCCTGCGCGGCCAGTGCGAGTGGGGCGGCGCCGTAGCACCAGCCGCACAACGGATCGTAAATGTAATGCAGTCTTACTGTGGCCATTTCATTTCACCTTTCAGGACATTGGCGCTCAATTCAAGACCTGACTCTTCTTTCAGCGTCGGGTAGTGTTTTTTCATTGCTGCGATCAATTCGGCAGAATCTTTAGATTTTGCCAGCTCTTTTTCCACCGTATCCAGATATTGCAGCGTAAAGGTCACGTTTTTCAAGGTGTAACCCGTTGGTGCGATAAAGTGGCCTGGCACGACCGTGGTCGGCTTCAGCGCTTCAATGGATTTCAGCGTGTCACGCCAGTGAACGCGAGATTCTGGCGTTTGGGTATCGGCAAGCCAGACGTGAATATTGGCAGACACCGGAATACCGCCGACCACAGCTTTCAGCGAAGGGATCCAGACGTACGTGCGATCCGGCGTTGGCCCTTTCAGTCCTTTCACTTCCAGTTTTTTGCCGTCAACGGTAAAGCTATCGCCTTCCAGCACTTGAGGAACCACGATTTCTTTCGGCGCGTTTTCTTTGAGAACCGGGCCCCAGTGTGCCACTTTGCCGTCTTTGCTGGCGTTGATCGCGTCGATGGTCGCTTGGGTTGCTATGATTTTAGCCTCTGGGAACGCGGCTTTAATCACGTCCAGACCGAAATAGTAGTCAGGGTCGGAGTGGCTGATATAAACGGTGGTCAGTTTTTTTCCGGTGGCTTTGATGCGATCAACCAGCGTTTGAGCATCGTTACGCTGGAACTGGGCATCGATCAGGGCGACTTCTTTATCGCCGCTGATAATTTCAGAGGAAACAGGGAATACACTGGCTTCACCTGGGTTAAACACGTCGATTTTTAACTCAGCGGCGTTAGCAGCAGAGGCCAGCCCCAACGAGGCAGCGAGTAAAGAGACGGTAAAAGCGATAGATTTAGACATGGTGATACTCCACAGGTATGACAAAGAGTGGGTTCATGTTATGTTGCATTAATCGTACGAAAAACCGCAATACTGGCAATTGTTTGTTGCATAAAACGGACTAATTTATGGATCGTATTACGGCAGCCGAAGTGTTTGTGACGATTATAGACCGCGGTAGCATGATCGCGGCGGCGGATACGCTGGACATGTCACGGGCGATGGTGACGCGCTATCTGGCGGAGATGGAAACATGGGCGGGGGCGCGGTTATTGCACCGCACCACGCGTAAGCTGAGCCTGACGGATGCGGGGGAAAAAACGTTGGCGCGCTGTCGGGAGATGCTGGCGCTGACGGCGGATATGCGCGTCGACGCCGATACTGACGATGCCACGTTAAGCGGCCTGCTGCGCATCAGCTGTTCGCAGTCGCTGGCGCAGGGGGCGCTCGGCATGGCGATCACGGCGTTCCTGCGCCACTATCCTCGGGTCGCTATCGATCTGCAAATGAATAACCGCGCGGTGAATCTGGTTGAGGAACGTATCGATCTGGCGCTGCGCATTACCAACGAGCTGGATCCCAGTCTGATCGCGCGTCCACTGGCGAGCTGTGAGTCAGTGCTGTGTGCGTCGCCTTCTTATCTGAATGAGCACGGAATTCCGCGACAGCTAACCGATCTCTCGATTCATAACTGCCTGACCTACACCTATTTTGGCAAAAGCCTGTGGCATTTTTCCCGCGATGATGAAAAGTTTACGATTCCCGTTAGCGGTAACCTGAGCGGCAATGAGTCGCTGGTACTGCTGGCCGGCGCGCTGGAAGGGGCGGGAATTGCGCTGCAACCGCGCTATTCTGTGACGCCTTACCTCGCCAGCGGACAACTGGTGGCGCTGTTGCCGGAATACCGTCCGCAGATGATGGGGATTTATGGCATTTACACTTCGCGTCGCCAGATGCCTGCCGCGCTGCGTACCCTGCTGGATTTTCTGGTGGACTGGTTTGTTCACGATCCTCGTTGGCGGGCGCTGGCACAACCATCGGCGCAGTGATTGGACAGCAGGCTAGCGCCGCAAGACCTGTTCCAGACGGGGAGGGATGCTCGCGGCATAGTCTCTGAGTTGCTCAATGACGGTATCGACCAGCGCAGACGCAGGGCGGTGCAGCGGGCGAATCAGGCTGACCGTAAAGGGCACGTCGATGCTGAAAGGCCGCACGACCACGCCGGAGGCGGCATAATCCAATGCGGTGAGCGGATTGACGATGGACAGCCCGACACCCGCCCGCACCATTGCACACACCGACGCCGCACTGTGGGTTTCCAGCACCATTCGGCGCGATACGCCCTGTTCCTGAAACAGCTTATCCAGCAACTGGCGATAGCTGTCGGCGCTCGATAGGCTGATAAAGGGCTCATCGGCAAAATCCTGCGGTGTGAGCACCGCTTTGGGTGCCAGCGGATGCCCGGCAGGCAACACGCACACTTCATTGAGTAACATCAGCGTTTGCCGCTCGGTACCGGCTGGCGTGAGGCTGTTTTCCGTTAAACCTAAATCGTGGCGCTGGGCAGACAACCACTCTTCCAGCAGTGGCGATTCCTGCGGAATGATGTGCAGATTAAGTAGCGGATAACGTGCCAGCAGTGGCTTGCAAACATCCGGCAGCAGCGACTGTGAAAATACGGGCAGACAGGCAACGGAAAGCTGCGCCTGCTGAAAACGGCGAATATCGTTGGCGGCGTTGATAATCCTATCCAGCCCATAATATGAGCGTTGCACTTCTTCAAACAGTTGTAGCCCCTGTGCGGTGGGGTAAAGCCTGCCGCGCAGCCGCTCGAACAGCGTCATCTGAATCAATTTCTCAAAACGAGCCAGCTCGCGGCTGACAGTTGGCTGCGAGGTGTTCAGCAGCGCAGCCGCTTCTGTCAGATTTCCGGTCGTCATGACCGCATGGAAAATCTCAATGTGCCGTAAGGATATTGCTGCCATGTCGCCTCCGCCGTTCGTTTTTATAAACCATCATTCTGATAAACCATATCAGAAATGAATAGAATATGCTTAAAACGATATTTGTTTACCCGTTGGGGTATTTTTATAGTGTTTCCCAATCACGTTTAACCCTGTAAATCGGTAACGCTATGCCTCACGATCTGAACGACGTCACACACACCCTGAACGCGCAAAGCTTGCGTGAACTGCCTGCCCGCTTTGGTTGCCCGGTTTGGGCCTATGATGCACATACCATCGTTAACCGCATCTCCCAACTGCGTCAGTTTGACACCATTCGCTTCGCGCAGAAGGCGTGTTCCAACACGCACATTTTGCGCCTGATGCGTGAGCAGGGGGTGAAAGTGGATTCGGTCTCGCTGGGGGAAATTGAGCGTGCGCTGATCGCAGGGTTTGTGCCGGGTACGGACGATCATGAGATCGTGTTTACCGCCGATCTGCTGGATCGCCCGACGCTGCAACGCGTTGCCGAGCTGAATATCCCTGTAAATGCTGGCTCAGTCGATATGCTGGAGCAGCTTGGGCAGCAGTCGCCGGGGCATCCGGTATGGCTGCGCGTGAATCCGGGCTTTGGTCATGGTCACAGCCAGAAGACCAATACTGGCGGCGAGAACAGCAAGCACGGTATCTGGTACGGTGATTTGCCGCTGGCGCTGGCGCACATTGAGCGCTATCAGCTGAAGCTGGTGGGGATCCACATGCACATTGGTTCCGGTGTCGATTACGGCCATCTGGAACAGGTATGTGATGCGATGGTGCGTCAGGTTATTGAACTGGGTCAGGATCTCGAAGCGATTTCAGCGGGTGGCGGGTTATCGATCCCGTATCGCCACGGTGAGGAAGCGATTAATACCGAACATTATTACGGGCTGTGGAACGTGGCGCGCGAGAAAATTGCCGCGTACCTCGGTCATCCGGTGACGCTGGAAATCGAACCCGGACGTTTTCTGGTCGCGGAATCCGGCGTGCTGGTGGCGGAAGTGCGGGCGATCAAATCCATGGGAAGTCGACACTTTGTGCTGGTTGATGCCGGGTTTAACGATCTGATGCGTCCGGCGATGTACGGCAGCTATCACCATGTTTCTCTGCTGCCGGGCGATGGCCGTGATATCAGCCAGTCCACTTTGCGTGACAGCGTGATTGCCGGGCCGCTGTGCGAATCTGGCGATGTATTTACCCAGCAGGCTGGCGGTGGCGTGGAGACGTTCCCGCTGCCGGATGCGCAGGTGGGCGACTATCTGGTTTTCCATGACACTGGCGCGTACGGCGCATCCATGTCCTCGAACTACAATAGCCGTCCGCTACTGCCAGAAGTGCTGTTTGAAAACGGCGAACCGCGTCTGATTCGCCGTCGTCAGACGCTGGAAGCGCTGCTGGCGCTGGAAGCGCTTTAATCGATATTGTTTGACTGTGTCGGGGGAAAGGCGTCCTGCTTTTCCCCTGAACGTGACGCATAACGCAGGCCATCCCCTTACCGATTGAACCTGATGCGCCAACCGAACGTCATCCCGGCGACGGACAGCAGAATCGCAACGGCTCCTGCAAGCTGCATTCCATCCAGTTTATGTCCAAAGGCTGCCCAGTCTACTAGCGCCGCAATGACGGGATAGAGAAACGACAGTGCGCCAACCAGTGCGGTCGGGATCTTCTGTATCGCGCTGTATAACAGTGTCGACATCAGGCCGGTATGGAGCACGCCGATAGCCACGAGAATTGCCCATTGCGACGCTGCCAGAGGTGGGAACCGCAGCGAAGGGGACAAAGAACCACGACGCCACCCGAGCTTTGAAACGCTCTGGGCGCTGGCAATGGCGCTGGACGTGCAGGTGAGTCAACTGATTGGGCAGTCTCGCCAGCATGTGCAGGTGATTCGGGCTAACGAAGGCGTGGCTACCTACTCGGAGCAGGCAAATTATGCCGCGACGCGGCTGGCAGTCCGCACGGGATGCAGTTTTACTGTGAGTTTTACTTAGCGTAGAACGGCCCTTTCTGTACCGATTCGCGCAGTTTCAGTTCGCCGGTGAAGGGTTGCAGTGGTTTGACGTCTTTGCCTGCGATCAGATCCAATACTTGCGTAATCGCGGTGGCGGCCATTGCTTCAATCGGCATGTAGACGGTGGAAAGTGAAGGGTGCAGGTAGGTTGCACAGGGCTCATCGTCAAAGCCGAAGACGGAGACATCTTGCGGTAATTTTTTCCCCGCCTCGTACAGCGCTTTCATCGCGCCAATGGCCATGTGATCGTTGCTGGCAAACAGCGCGCTAAAGCTCATGCCGCTGTTCAGCAACTGCCGTGCAGCCTGATAGCCACTAGCCACCATACTGCTTCCATACGCCACCCGTTGTGGTTCAAACGCGATCTGATGGGCAGCTAAAGCCTGCTGATAGCCTGCGAGCCGTGCCTGTGCCGTCGGCGTTTGCATCGGTGCGGTGATGCAGGCGATTTCGCGGTGACCCTGTTCAATCAGGTAATTCACCACGTCAAACGCGGCCTGCTGCTGGCGGAAGAAAATGCAGTGCTCCCGCGCCTGCGGCAGATCGCGATTCATCACGATCATCGGAACGGTCAGCGTGTTGAGTAGCGACATGAGATCCGCTTCGGACATATAGCGGGTATAGAGAATAATCGCGTCGCACTGCCTGTCAGACAGAAGCTGCACTGCACGCTGTTCATCTTCCGGCGTATCGTGCCCATCGGTCACGATGAGATGTTTACCGTGACTTTCTGCGATATCGGTAGCACGGCGCAGCAGGCGGCCAAAGTAAGGGCCGTCGAAATTGGAGATAACAAGACCGATACTGTTTGAGGTGCGACGAGCCAGCGAACGTGCCAAAAAATTAGGGCGGTAACCTAGCTCGTCCATTGCCCGAAATACCGCATCGCGTGTTGCCTGTTTGACCTGCCCGGTACCGTTTAGCACTCTGGATACGGTCGCTTTAGAGACCCCTGCACGTTTCGCCACTTCCAGCATGGTTTTCATGGCTGCACCTTAATTGAGTATGATGACGGGCTGAAAACGCCTATCCATCCCTGATACTAATATCATGTAACATGTTACCACAGGCCTATTGTTGGATTTAACGTCCGATGCGCGTTTCTCAAGCAGATTTTTGTCAGTTTTTTGATGTAGCCATTTCTCGCCGTAATAGCACAATCTCTTCTGCTAAATCCCGGCACAGCATGGCGGTCATCAGATGATCCTGAGCATGCACCATGATCAGATTGACGGGCACCTTTCCTTCCCCTTCATCAAGGCCGATCAGCCGTGTTTGAACACGGTGAGCCTCACGCGCGGCTTTCTGACGATTGGTGCCGTCTTTCTGATTGGTGTTGAACTGGGGAAGATTAACGGTTCACGCGGGCTATTTCCCGGCCTACTGGCGGTGATCTGCTTTATTGCCGTGACACCAACCACGATCGAAATGACCGTCAACGGGCGGATGATGGTGGTGAAAGACGGTTAGGTCTGGCTCTGCAACAGCACGTACTGGACTTCTGCCGCCGTCAGGGCTTTGACGATCTCTATCTATACGCCACGTTTAGCGGCTATTACGAAAAACACGGCGTTACATCGGTGAGGGTCTGGATTATCCGGACAAAGCCGTACGCCTGTATCACCAGTCGCTGTAGGCTACCTCTGAGTTTTGCATAGAAACATGGCGAAGAGACAACGCGGAGAAGTATCGGGGGGTATCAGAATGATGTCCAGTCACCTTGACCTGCTGCGGCTGCGCTCTTACCCGGCGCTTGTAGTTCTTCATTATTCGTTACACACACCTGGTTAAATTCAGCGTCTGCCCCATGCAGACTCGGCGATCCTACACCTCACTTTCTGATTGATTCTGCTGAAAAAGTGGACTAATGCCCCTGTATTTGGAGAGTTATTTCCCTATAAAAAGTCAGGAAATGTGAACGGACGGTAAAAGGGCGAGAAACAGGCATTGGAGGGAAAAGGAACCTTTCGGGGAATATAGCGGTATTTATGCGGCGAAAGTGGGGTAAAAAGCAGGCAGCCTTACATGATTCGCTAGAATTTTACAGTTGGTTGCACTTATAGAATAACTCTTTCGATTCATCGCTGGTGAAGATAAATGACGATCCTTAGAGTAAGAAGTCCCAGAGGTATTGATTGGTGATATGTCGATGTGCTCTGTACATTGAAACCATTTGATTACACCAACCTACGCGGATGCGTAGGTTTTTTTTTTGCCTGAATTTCCCGTTTTTGTTATCTCCCGCAATTTTCATTGCTATGTGAATACTGTGCCGACGGCAATCTTCACGTTCAGCCGCGTCCCCGTCACTTGAAGTATGATGTGTATAGAGTATTTTGACGTATCGCTTGGTGGTTTTTGCGCTTCGGCAAACTGCCCGTTTATCTGTCTATTGGGAGAAGGCATGATTCATACCCTGTTACGTTGGGTGTTCCAGCGTCTGTACCACATCCGGATCGAGGGCGACAGCAGCCAGTTTCAGCAACCCAAATTGCTCATCACCCCTAATCACGTCTCTTTCCTTGATGGTGTTTTGCTAGCGTTATTCTTACCGATAAAACCCGTCTTTGCGGTGTACTCCTCCATTTCCGATCGCTGGTTTATGCGCTGGCTGAAGCCTTATATCGATTTCGTGCCGTTAGATCCCACCAAACCGCTGGCGATCAAAGGGTTGATCAAGGTGATCGAGCGCGGTCAGCCCGTCGTGGTTTTCCCGGAAGGACGCATCAGCGTCACCGGATCGCTGATGAAGATTTACAGCGGCGCAGCGTTTGTTGCAGCGAAATCCGGGGCGACGATTATCCCCGTGCGTATTGATGGTGCCGAGTTCACGCCGTTTGGCCGGTTGGCGGGCGTCTTTAAACGCCGTTGCTTCCCGCCGATCACGATCACCTATTTACTACCTACCACGCTGCCGATGCCGGAAGCCGCAAGTGCCAGAGAACGTCGTGCGCAGGCCGGTGAGCACTTGCACCAGATTATGATGAAAGCGCGGATGGAAACGCGTCCGCAGCATACGCTGTATCAGGCCTTTCTGGCGGCGAGAACCCGTTACGGACGGCATTCTCCCAGCATTGCGGATATCTCGTTCAACGAGGACAGCTATCAGGGTTTACTGAAAAAATCGCTGGGCGTGTCGCGCATTTTGCAGCGTTTCACCCGTGCGGATGAACATGTCGGCATGCTGTTGCCCAACGCGACCATCACCGCAGCATCCATTCTGGGTGCCTCGTTGCGTAACCGCGTTCCTGCCATGCTGAACTACACCGCTGGCGCGAAAGGGCTGCAAAGCGCGATGAAAGCGGCGGGGATCAAAACGATCGTTACGTCTCGCCAGTTTCTTGAAAAGGGTAAGCTGACGGAGCTGCCGAAGCAGGTCAGCGAGGCCACCTGGGTTTATCTGGAAGACTTGAAAGATACTGTGACGCTGGCCGATAAGCTGTGGATCCTGTTTTATCTGTTGTTCCCTGCCCGTGCGATGCTGCCGCAGAAACCCGACGATGCGGCCATCGTGCTGTTTACCTCCGGTTCCGAAGGGAATCCGAAAGGCGTCGTGCATTCTCATGACAGCTTGCTGGCAAACGTTGAGCAGATTCGCACCGTGGCTGATTTCACGCCGCGTGACCGCTTTATGTCTGCGCTGCCGTTGTTCCATGCGTTTGGCCTGACGGTGGGGCTGCTAACACCGCTGATGACGGGCGCTCGCGTGTTCCTTTATCCCAGCCCGCTGCATTATCGCATCGTGCCGGAGTTGGTTTACGACCAGAACTGCACCGTGCTGTTTGGCACGTCTACATTTTTAGGCAACTACGCACGCTTTGCCCATCCATATGATTTTGCTCGCCTGCGCTACGTGGTTGCCGGAGCGGAGAAGCTGTCTGAGACGACGCGTCAGGTCTGGCAGGACAAATTTGGTATCCGCATTCTGGAAGGGTACGGCGTGACTGAGTGCGCGCCAGTGGTGGCGATCAATGTCCCGATGGCGACGAAAATCCATTCCGTCGGCAAGTTGTTGCCGGAAATTGAATCGCGTTTGATCACGGTGCCGGGCATTACGCGCGGTGGCCGCCTGCAACTGCGCGGGCCAAATATCATGAAAGGCTATCTACGGGTGGAAAACCCCGGCGTGCTGGAAACGCCAGCGGCAGAAAACGCACAGGGCGAATGGCAGCATGGCTGGTATGACACAGGTGATATCGTTGAACTGGACGAAAAAGGATTCTGTACCATCATCGGCCGCGTGAAGCGCTTTGCCAAGCTGGCGGGGGAGATGGTGTCGCTCGAAAGCGTAGAACAGTTGGCGGCGAAGGTGTCGCCGGAAGCGCAGCATGCCGCCAGTGCGAAAAGCGACAGCAGCAAAGGCGAGGCGCTGGTGCTGTTTACGACAGATAGCCAGATCACGCGTGACGTACTGCTTGCACAGGCTCGTAGTAGCGGTGTACCGGAACTGGCTGTGCCGCGTGATATTCGTTATGTGAAAGCCTTACCGCTACTCGGCAGCGGCAAGCCTGACTTTATCACGCTGCGCCACATGGCCGAAGAGCCTGTCACTAACGCATCGGAGCAGAATGCATGAGCCAACAGACTGAACCCGCGACGCCTTTGCTGTCGCGTAGCATGAATGCGGTGATTATCGCGCAGTTCTTCTCCGCGTTTGGCGATAATGCGCTGCTGTTTGCCACGTTAGCGCTGATCAAACAGCTGGTGTATCCCGACTGGAGCCAGCCGTTTTTACAGATGGGGTTTGTCGCCGCGTACATCATTCTGGCGCCGTTTGTCGGACAAATTGCGGACAGCTTTTCTAAAGGGCAGGTGATGATGTTCGCCAATACCCTGAAGCTGGCGGGGGCGCTGCTGATTTGCGTGGGCGGGAACCCGTTTCTGGGATACACGCTGGTGGGGATCGGCGCTGCGGCTTATTCACCAGCGAAATACGGTATTCTGGGCGAGATTACGCGCGGCGATCAGTTGGTCAAAGCCAATGGACTGATGGAAGCCTCGACGATTGCGGCGATCCTCATGGGTTCCGTAGCGGGTGGCGTGCTGGCGGACTGGAACATTTACGGCGCGCTGTCGATTTGCGCGGTGGCGTACGGTGTGGCGCTGGGGGCGAATATGCTGATTCCTCGCCTTAATGCGGCACGATCAGGGCAACCGTGGCATCCGGTGCAGATGGCGAGCAGTTTCTTTTCTGCCTGTCAGGTGCTGTGGCGCGATGGTGATGCCCGGCTCTCGCTGATAGGCACCAGCATGTTCTGGGGCGCAGGCGTGACGCTGCGTTTCCTGCTGGTGCTGTGGGTGCCGCATGCGCTTGGGATTACTGACAATGCCACGCCGACGTTGCTTAACGCGATGGTCGCGGTGGGCATCGTGGTGGGAGCCGGTGCGGCTGCGAAGCTGGTGACGCTTGATAGCGTACGGCGCTGCCTGCCTGCGGGCTTCCTCATCGGCGTGGTAGTGGTGATTTTCACGCTTCAGCACAACCTCATGAGTGCCTATTCCCTGCTGATTCTGCTGGGGGCGCTGGGTGGATTCTTCATTGTCCCGCTGAATGCGCTGTTGCAGGAACGAGGAAAAGCCAGCGTCGGCGCGGGGAATGCGATCGCCGTACAGAATTTGGGTGAGAACGGCGCTATGCTGCTAATGCTGGGACTCTACTCTCTGGTGGTGAAACTGGGTGTGTCGGTTATCGCTATCGGGATTGGCTTTGGCGTACTGTTTGCGTTGGCGATTGTGTTGCTATGGGCATGGTTGCTTCTGACTAAACGCCGCGATCGTTCTATCGGCGCAAGTAAAGAATAAACGTCTGGTGTAATAAACGTGTTGTGTAAGAGGGATGGGTGAATGAGTCTGATATGGCATGACTGGGATGTGGCAGACCTTAATGTATATTCATTGCATGACATATTGGCGCTGCGCAGTCAGGTCTTCGTGGTTGAGCAAATCTGTCCCTATTTAGATATTGATGGTCGCGACCTAGTGGACGGCAATCGCCATATTGCGGCGTACCGTGACGGCAAGCTGGCTGCGTATGCTCGCTTGCTCGCTCCCCATCCGAATAACGATGTGGTGACCATTGGGCGCGTGATTGTCGCGCCGCATGCCCGGGGGCAACATCTGGGGCATCAACTGATGGGAAACGCGCTGATTGCCTGCGCGCGACACTGGCCGCAAAAGCATCTTTTCCTGTCCGCGCAGGCTCATCTGCAATCGTTCTACGGCGCGTTCGGCTTTGTGGCGACCAGTGAGGAGTACGACGAAGACGGTATTCCGCATATTGATATGCTGTTGGCGTTCTGAGAGATATGACGAGGCGGCGAAAGGAATCGGGAGTTGCAGTGTAAAGAAAAAACCGGCATAGCGTATTGCCGGTCTTTTGCTATTTGAAAGCTGATTAGCTGGCAGCGTGGGAAATTGTGCTACCCAGTTTCTGCACATCTTGGCCAAAGCCGCGCGTGGTGTTACAGCCGTTCAATGCTGCCGTGACCAGCAGCGCCACTACGATCGTTGTTATACGTTTCATCATCGTTTCCAGCAGGTTGTTGATAAACAGGGTTTGATAGAAAGACCTTGATAGGGTTTTACTGTGTCATAACCGCAGGTAAAAATTCAATCCTCGATAGCTCTGAACCAGCTGATATTGTTTGAGATAGTGTTGGCACTTTCCTCATTAAAATGCCGTAAACCGTAGAGGTAAATCGCTTCCAGATCGCGTTGCGCCAGCGGTGTTAGCTTGATTTTATCGGGTGGTTTTTCGCATCCTGTTTCTGATTTTTTGCAAGAATGCATCTCCAAGGTCAATTGTCATGGTTCTGGCCATCATGCCTCCGGTACTCAGATGTAAGATTTGTTCTTATCAGAAGCCTGTAGCGTACTTAACGATGACATCGTCGTCCAGCACAAGGAAAAAGGATTTTCACGCTGTGGGCAAGCGGCGTGTGATGGAAAAGGGAGGCGGCTCGACATAAGCGCTGTAAGCATTGCAAAAGGGGGAGATAGGGTGGGAAGCAATGGGCAGGTTTACCCGAGAAAACCTGCCCACGGAATGATTACTCTTCTTCCGCCAGAAATAGCTCCAGCAGGGAGTTCAGGAACAGTTTGCCGTGTTCGGTGATTTGCCAGTGCGTGGCGGTTTCCGTCAGGTAGCCTTGCGCCAGCGCCTGATCCAGTTGCGGGCGGATGCTGTGTTCTTCCAGACCCGTGTACGCCGTGAAATCCTCGCGTGGAGCGGCTTCCAGCAGGCGAAAGCGGTTCATGAAGAACTCAAATGGCCGATCGTCGTTAGCAACGTCGTGCTGTTTATCCAGATACGTGCCCTGCATATAGCCACGCGGATGGCGGACTTTGACCGTGCGCAGAATGCGGCCGTCGCTGAAGGTCAGCTTGCCGTGCGCGCCACAGCCAATTCCCAAATAGTCACCGAAGCGCCAGTAGTTCAGGTTGTGTTGGCACTGATAGCCCGGTTTGGCATAGGCGGAGGTTTCATATTGCTGGTAGCCGGCGGCGCTCAGTAGCGCGTGGCCCTGCTCGTAGATGTCCCACAGCGCGTCGTCGTCCGGCAGCGTCGGCGGGCGCGAGCTAAACAGCGTATTGGGTTCAATCGTCAACTGATACCATGATAAATGCGGCGGATTGAGCGCGATGGCCTGACGCAGATCGTCCAGCGCTTCGTTCAACGATTGATCCGGCAAGCCGTGCATCAGGTCCAGATTAAAGCTGCGTAAGCCCAGACCGGTCGCCAGATGCGCGGCACGCTTGGCTTCGTCCGGGCCGTGAATACGCCCTAAGCGCGTCAGCTTTTGCGGATCGAAACTCTGCACGCCGATGGAGATACGGTTAATACCCGCTTTCTGATAGCCGCTGAAACGGTCGGCTTCAACCGTACCGGGATTGGCTTCCATCGTAATTTCGGCATCCGGCGTTAGCGGAATTCTTGCCCGCACGCCGTCGAGCAGCGACTGCATCGCTTCCGCGCTCAGCAGGCTGGGCGTGCCGCCGCCGATGAAGATCGAATGCAGCGCACGACCGCTCGCCAGCGGCAAATCGGCGTCCAGATCCGCCAGCAGGTGATCGACATATTCCTGATGTGGCACATCGCCTTTCAGCGCGTGAGAGTTGAAATCGCAGTACGGACATTTCTGTACGCACCACGGAATATGGATGTACAGGCTGAGCGGGGGAAGCTTAAGCATTGCGTAGCGCATCCAGCAGCAGGCGCAGCGCCTGACCGCGGTGAGACTGAGCGTTCTTCTCTTCACGCGTCAGTTCTGCTGCCGTTTTACCCAGCTCTGGCACGAAGAAGATCGGGTCATAGCCAAAACCGCCGTTGCCTGCGGCTTCATGCGTCAGTACACCCTGCCAGCTACCGTGGCAGACAATCGGCGTCGGGTCTTCCGCGTGGCGCAGATACACCAGAACGCAGTGGAAGCTGGCGCGGCGCTGTTCGTCCTGTACGTCTTGTAGTGTCAGCAGTAGCTTATCCAGATTTTGCTGGTCGCTGGCATCCACACCCGCGTAGCGTGCCGAGTAAATACCCGGTGCGCCGCCTAGTGCGTCGACAGCCAGACCAGAATCATCGGCAATCGCCGGTAATCCCGTGATTTGCGCCGCATGACGTGCTTTCAGGATGGCGTTTTCGATGAAAGTCAGACCGGTTTCTTCGGCAGAATCCACACCTAGCTCAGTCTGAGCCACAATATCCAGACCGAAATCGGCCAGCAAGCTGGCGAGCTCGCGCACTTTACCGGGGTTTCCGGTAGCCAAAACCACTTTTTGCATCGTCTTGTCCTGCGTGTTTATTCAATGAAGTCCGCGACGTCAGCCGGGATGTGTTGCGGATGGGTAATTCTAATCTGTTTATGCCGCCCGAGTTCGCCTTTTTCAATCACGACCAGACTCTTGGCGACTCGAAACTGTTTGGCGAGGAATTTGGTCAGATGGACATTGGCCTGCCCATCCACCGGTGGTGCGGTGATGGCGACTTTTAGCTCGTCGCCATGCAAACCCACGATCTGATCCCGGCTGGCTTTTGGCTGAATATACAGCCGAATCACCAGCGCATCGCCGTGGCGGGTAATGGCACTCACAGCAGGAACCACAGCCCCGGGAACAGATCCATGCCCAGATAGTTGAGCATATACAGAATCAGAATCACGGCCATCGCAGAGAAATCAATGCCGCCCATGACCGGAATAATACGACGGAGCGGTGCCATTAGCGGTTCAGTTAACTGATGCAGCAGATACTCAATAGTGCTACGGCCCTGACTGACCCAGCTCATGATGGAACGGATGATGATGACCCAGAAGACCAGATAGCCGGCGGATTTTATCAGCGAAATGAGCCCGACCAGCAGGTTCATGGGGCTGAGAGAAATCGCGCCAACCTGAATCAGCAGCAGTAGCGGGTATTTGATCGTCGTGAGAATAAAGGCCAGCAGCAGTGATGCGCTGTCAATCGGCCCTAATGACGGCAAAATGCGGCGCAGCGGCCCGACAATCGGCTGGGTGATTTTGACGACAAACTGCGACAGCGGGTTATAGAAATCGCTACGTGACCACTGCATCCAGATGCGCAGCAGCAGGACCATTACATAGAGGTCGACCAGCGTTTTGACCAGAAAAGTCAGGGTGAGCATAAGTACGTCTTTTCCTTATAAGATAAAGAATCGGGGAATCCGCTTTGGTTAAAAAAGCGTTTCCATTTCCTGTGCGCGAGCAATTGCCGCCTGCATGGCTTCAGCCACGGTTTGCGTCAACTGCTGTTCGTTAAATACCCGCAAAGCTTCTGCCGTGGTGCCGCCCTTGGAGGTGACATTTTCCCGCAGCGTTGACAGCGCCGTATCGGGGTTGGCTTCAACCAGCGCGGCGGCGCCCGACGCGGCCTGCTGCACCAGCAGGCGAGCCGTTTCCTGGCTGAACCCCTGACGGATGGCTTCCTGCTGCATGGCTTCCATAAACAGGAAGAAATAGGCCGGTGCGCTGCCTGCTGCGGCGATCACGCCGTTAATGCCTGATTCGCTATCCACCCAGCAAATTTTACCGACGCTCTGCATCAGCTGTGCGGTGAAGTCTTTATCAGCCTGACTGACGGACGCGGGGGCATACATCCCGCTCATGCCTTTTCCGACCAGAGACGGCGTATTTGGCATAATCCGGACGATATTCAGCGGTTCTCCCAGCAGGGTCTGAAAACGGGCAATGCTGATGCCCGCCGCAATCGAGAGTACCAGTTTACCCGTGAAGTTGACTTGCTCATGCAGCGGTTCGCAAACGGTCGCCATCATTTGCGGTTTGACGGCCAGCACAATGACGTCCGCTTCCTGAGCGCAGCGGACATTGTCTGCGCTGCTGATCACGCCGTATTGTGCAGCCAGCGCATCGCGATTCTTGCCCGAAGGCGCGCAGACGCTGATGTGTTGAGCGGGGTAACCGCCGTTGACTAATCCGGCGATAATGGCCTGCGCCATGTTTCCGGCACCAATAAACGCTATTTTACGTTGCTGCATCTGCATCCTCGTTGCTCACCTGTTTGTCAAAGATGACGTGCCGTTCAGGGCGTGCCTCTGCGGTTTATGCGCTTTTGGCTGATGGTTTGGTTATACGCTTTTTGCTGCATAGTCCCGCGCGCCAAAGATTGCCGTGCCAATACGCACCAGCGTGCTGCCAGCGGTAATCGCCGCGCGCATGTCGTCCGTCATCCCCATAGAGAGTGTATCAATATGCGGATAAGTTGCGGACAACGTTTGGAACAGTGCTGCCATTTGTTTGAAAACGACCAACTGCTGTTCATAATCGGTTTCCGGTGCCGGGATCGCCATCAGGCCGCGCAGGCGCAGGTTGGGCAGCGCGGCGACGCCGGCGGCGAGTTCCGCCAGTTCATCGACCATAATGCCGGATTTGCTTGGTTCTCCGCTGATATTAATCTGCAACAGAACGTTTAACGGCGGCAGTGTGGCCGGACGTTGTTCGCTCAGACGTTGCGCGATGCGCAAACGATCTACGGTATGAAACCAGTCGAAATTCTCAGCCACCAGCCGACTTTTGTTTGACTGTAACGGGCCGATAAAGTGCCATTCCAGCGGCGTAGTCGGGTGGTTTTCCTGAAAATAATGAATCTTCTCCACGCCTTCCTGAACGTAGTTCTCGCCAAACGCCCGTTGCCCTGCCGCGATGGCTTCTTCGATCGCGCTCACAGGTTTGGTTTTACTGACTGCAAGTAGCGTAATGTCTTCTGGTGCTCGTGCGCAATGCGCAGCGGCGGTGGCGATTTGCTGCCGGATGTCCTGTAGATTCTGCTGGATTGTCGTCATGGTTGTTCAGGAGGTTATCTATGGAATTGGATGAGTGGATGGTGCGTAGTGTAAAACATAATGCCTCGGATCTGCACCTTTGTAGCGGCCACCCTCCGGTGCTACGCGTGGATGGGCGGCTACAGCCTGAAAATACCTTACCACGTTTAACGCCGGAGCAGGTGGCACAATGGTGCGATGCCTGGCTCGAACCGGCGCAGAGAGAGCAACTGCGGCAGTCTGGTCAGGTGGACGGCGCGTTAATGCTGCCCGATGGTCAACGTCTGCGGGTGAATGTGTTTCGCCAGCGGGAAGGGCTGTCTGCGGCGCTGCGTATTATCCCGTCCGCTCAGCCGTCATTGGACGGGCTACACGCGCCCCCCGTTCTGTCGACGCTGCTGGAGAAACCGAACGGGCTGATCCTGATTACCGGTGCGACGGGGAGCGGCAAATCCACGACGCTGGCGGCCATGATCGGGGCGTTAAACGACAGCAGCGATCGCCATGTGATTACGCTGGAGGATCCGATCGAGTTTATCCATGCCAGCCGACGCTGCCTGATTCAACAGCGAGAGATCGGTGCGCATAGCGCGTCTTTTTCGCAGGCGCTGCGGGCCGCCTTGCGGGAAGATCCCGATGTGATTCTGCTGGGAGAACTGCGCGATACGGAGACAATTCGGCTGGCGCTGACGGCGGCGGAAACCGGCCATCTGGTGCTATCCACGCTGCATACGCGCAGCGCATCGCAGGCGGTCGATCGTCTGATTGACGTCTTTCCCGGTGAAGAGAAAGCCTATGTCCGCAGCCAGCTCGCCACCTGTTTGCAGGCTGTGGTGACGCAAAGGCTGTTGCCCGCAGCGCAAGGTGGCCGCATTGCGCTTTATGAAGTGCTGACGGCGACTGCGGCGGTCAGCAACCTGATTCGGGAAGGGAAAACGCATCAGCTTCCCGGCCTGATTCAAACGGGAACGGCTGCGGGAATGCAAACGTTCGAGCAAAGCTACCAGCAGCGCTGTCGGGATGGGCTTATTTCACACAGTTGCGCCCTTGCCGTTTAGCCGCATAGAGGTTTGCATCGGCTAACTGAATCCAGTCCTCAACGGAAGCAAGATCGGAACGGTAAGCGGCAATCCCCGCGCTGATCGTGAAATGCAGAGTCTGGCGATCGTATTCCAGCGTATGCTGCTCAATCGCTTTACGAATACGCTCAATGGTTACCACTGCCGTTTGGTAAGAGACATCTTTTAACAGGATGATGAACTCCTCACCGCCGAGGCGTGCGACCAGATCTTCCTGACGCAGAGACATGCGCATGAGCATCGCCAGCTCTTTAAGGACGGCATCGCCAGCCAGATGACCGTATTGATCGTTGATGTTTTTGAATAAATCGATATCAATAATCGCCAGACAGCTTTTGTCCGTCTGCTGGTGTTGCTGCTTGTGCAGAAAAAAGGCGTTGGCCTGTTCGAAGAAACTGCTGCGATTGGGTAGGCCGGTAAGAAAATCATGCCCCGCGTTAAAGCGCAGGGAGGCCTCTATCTGTGTGCGCTCATCTTCCAGCGAACGGGCGTGAATGATGATGCCGAGCGTTTTCACCAGCGGAGCCAGTAGCTCGATCATCGTTTGATCGTAGCCTTCCCGACGGTTAGCCAGCGCGATCATTCCTATTGCTTTGCCGTTGTGGGTGATAGGAATTCCTAACAGGGAATAGAGTGCGGGATGGATGGGCGGGAGGTCACGGCCAGCCTTTTGTCTCAGCAGATTATTGGTGCACACCACCGTATTGTGGGTGACCACGTGACCAAACAGATTATCCAGTTTACGGAGCCTCAGGCCGCCGTGGGTTTTGCGCTGGTTTCTGTACCAGGCCAAAGTTTCTTCATCCCAGGCAAGATTGGATATGGCGGGAAGGTAGAGCGACTGACCGTCCTCGTCTTCCTGCAACGTGGCAATGAAGCCGAAGGTGCTGCTAGTGACAGCAAGCAACCGCTCAAAGACTTTATCGCAGGCTGAAGGCAGATTATGGTCGAGCAGAAAGCTATCGTGGACTGACAGCAGGATATCGAGAATGATGCCTTGCTGGTGGGCTTTTTTTTCGGTTTCGACGTTCTGTGTGATGTTGTGAGCATATTTAATGATTTTCCTCACATTGCCGTCACTATCCATGATCGGGCTGTAGGTCGCTTGTATCCAGTATGAATGGTTGTCTTTGCCCAGCCGGTGGAAGCGCCCACTGATGGGGTGACCGCGGTGCAGGGTCTCCCAAAACGTTTGATAGTCGGCTTGTTCGGTATCAACGGGATTGCAGAGTAGTCTGTGGTGCTGACCGAGTAATTCCTTTTCCTCATAGCCCGTTAGCACCAGATAATGTTTATTGATGTGGGTAATATAGCCGTCTTTATCAAACTCGATTACGCCTTGCGCGTTCTCAATCGCATCCAGCCGTGCGCGATGCTCTGACACAAGAAGTCTTTCCTGCGTAATATCCGTTGCCAGTTTTATGATGCCGATACGTCGGCCTTTGTCATCAATAATTGGCGTATAAGCAGCATGGAGCCAAATAATTTCTCCTTTTTGCGTTTTTCGCTGGAATTCCCCTGCGTTGATATTTCCTTTCACCACATCGTGCCAAAAATGATCGTGTTTTTGGCGCTGCGCTTCTGGCATAAAAAGCGTGTGATTTTTCTGAATAATATCTTCTTTTTTATAGCCCAGCATTTTACAAAAAAGAGGATTAGCCTCAACCAGTTTTCCTGCCAGATCGAATTCGGCAATGGCATAAATGGAATCAAGCGCGTGTAGTTTGGCTTCACTGTCAAACCTGGTAATCAAATCGACTGACTGATTATTCATGTTTATCTCTGCCTATATTCTTTCTGTCTTTATCCTTGATTCGCTGTTGTCAGAGGTATGATTTTATCGTGATGCCGTCTGTGGTGTTATCGGGCGATCGGCAGTCCCCCCTTTTTTACGCGAAAATCAATGGGACGAATTAATAAAATAGCCAGCTATTAATTAGATTAATAAACATTATATCGGAATGTAATTAATAGCCGGAAACGTACAGCGAATATCACCAATAAGGAATGTTTTTCATTGTCTTTTTATTCAATACATTAAGGCAATTACGTTGGCCGCTTTTACGCTGAAACCCTATTTATACGCTTATGTGTAAAAACAGAGAATAGCGGTAAAAAAATAATACTCAAATTATCTGAAAGTATACCTATAAAATAAGTGCGTTAAGCGTGAAGAGGGTTCCTGCCTTGTTCGATTATTTATTCCTCTTTTAAAGAGGATGGCGTAAGTAGTGGATTGACGGAAGGATGCCTGTGGCCAGCGCTGAGGCCGACCATAGGCGGTGTAATACACCCGCAGATTAGGAAAGGCGAGGTTCTACCTGAAACAGCGCCATCGATCGCATGAGCTGCTGAGACTGCTGCTCCAGCGATTGCGTAGTCGCGGATGAGGCTTTGACGAGCTGTGCATTGTGCTGAGCAACCTTGTCGATTTGCGTGAAAGCGACGTTAACCTGTTCGATACCGCGATGCTGCTCTTGCGTGGCAGTGGAAATATCTCGCATCAGTTGCGTAATGCGGATGATTTCTTCGGTCACTTCATCCATGGTTTCACCCGCTTTAGAAGCCAATTCCAGCCCTTCAGACACGCGCGTCTGGGAATCCAGAATCAGCGAGCGGATCTCTTTTGCTGCCTGAGAGCTATGCTGCGCCAGATTACGTACTTCTCCGGCGACGACGGCAAAGCCTCTGCCTTGTTCGCCTGCACGAGCGGATTCGACGGAGGCGTTCAGCGCCAGAATATTGGTCTGAAACGCGATGCCGTCAATGACGCTGAGGATGTCATTGATGCGTTTAGCGCTGACGGCGATCTCCTGCATTTTCTCAATCACGTAACAGACGGATTCGTTGCTGCGGCTGCTGGTGTTCGAGACGTTGTTGGCGAGTTGGTGCGCGAGTTCGGCATGGTCGGCATTGAGCTTCACCGTGGCGCTGAGTTGCTCCATGCTTGCTGCCGTCTGTTCCAGTGCAGCAACGGATTCTTCGGTGCGTTGGGCAAGCTGGGTGTTCTCTTCAAAGAGTTCGCGGCTGCCGAGATCGATTTGCGTACTGGCATCGCGTACCTGGCTCACCGACTCCAGCAGCGCACCCTGCATGCGGCCGATGGCATCATTGAGTCTACCCAGTTCGTTGTCCCCGCCTTGAATCAGGCGACGGGTCAGGTTACCGGCGGCCACCTGCTCCAGTTGTTCAATGGCATAATCCAACGGTTTGAGCAGCATGTGCCGTAGTGCGATCCAGGCTAATGCAACCAACGTGATAGACAGTAGGCAGGCGATGGCAATGAGCAACAGCATCATGCTCTCATTACGTTCGGACTGTGCCAGACCCTGTTCGGACAGCTGCTGTGCGTACTGACGAAAGTTTTGGATCGATAAATCAAAGGCTTCACTCAGTGGGCCGAGCTGTTTTTCCAGAACCTCATAATATTCATCGGTATACTGTTTTTGCAGCGCGCTTAGCATCGGGGTCATGCCCTGTTGAAAATAGGCCTGATAGGTTTTTAACACTTCCTGCGCGAGCGCTTGCTGTTTGGGATCGGCATTGGCTGATTTGATCACGCGGTCAATGTCTTCCTGCGACTGGCTGAGGTGTTTCTCTACGACTCCGGTTTCCTTCGCCCCGTCGTCCAGCAGGCCGATTTCGATTTTCCTGACGGCAAGTGTTGCCGAGGCGCGTGCGCTGAGCGTTTGGTTATAGCCGCTCATCAGGTTGCCCAGCTCAATGCCCTGAATCTGGTTTTGCGCGGTCAGCGTTTCTCTGTCCTTCTTAATCGCGACTACGCCCATGCTGCTGACGATAAGTAGCAACAGGGTGGTTAACAGCAATAACGTTAATAAGCCGGTACGAATAGAAATATTTTTCAACCTCATGGTGTCCTTTTCCTTACGCCGCCTTCGTCGGTGATAAACCAGTCATCATTGGGTGTGGTGTGTGTAACTAAAGAGAATACGTTATCTGTGTTGCGGTGAGATAAAATTAAAAAGATATGGCAGACGTGAGGGATATGGGGAAGGGCGTAGCCAGGCGGTTTCTCTTAACACATAAGGGTATAAATAATTAGCCGTAGCGTTTACGCCTGGTTTATTATCTGTCAATAGCGTTGGTTTTTCAGGGGCGTACTTAAGACGCCGGTTAATGATACCCAGAGGTATCCGAGGTTTATGTGCAGTTAACAAGTTTCACGGATTATGGTTTGCGAGCGCTGATTTATATGGCGTCGCTGCCGGGCGGGAAAATGACCAGCATTTCTGAGGTAACGGAAGTGTATGGCGTGTCTCGTAATCATATGGTCAAAATTATCAATCAACTTAGTCGCGCTGGGTTGGTGATGGCCGTGCGCGGCAAGAATGGCGGTATCCGTCTTGGGAAACCAGCTGAAACCATTCGAATTGGCGATGTCGTGCGCGAATTAGAGCCGCTCACGCTGGTTAACTGTAGCCATGAATTTTGCCACATTACGCCAGCCTGCCGTTTGAAGCAGGTGCTTCAACAGGCGGTACAAAATTTCCTGCAAGAGCTGGATCAATACACGCTGGCTGATATGGTCAAAGAAAACCCACCGCTTTATAAATTATTGTTGGTTGAATGAATTTTGTTCAGCCTCCTGCTGATGACAACGGAGGAACCGCAATGTCACAAGATCCATTCCTGGAACGAGAAGCAGAAAAATACGAATCCCCCATCCCCAGCCGTGAATATATTTTGGCGCACATCGCCAAGCGCGATACCCCGATTAGCCGGGAAGAATTAGCCGCCGACCTGCAATTAACCGGAGAAGAACCCCTCGAAGCGCTGCGCCGCCGTCTGCGCGCGATGGAGCGCGATGGTCAGCTGATTTTTACCCGCCGTCAGTGCTATGCGTTGCCGGAAAAACTCGATCTGCTGCGTGGGACGGTTATCGGCCACCGCGATGGCTTCGGCTTCCTGCGTGTGGAAGGCCGCAAAGACGATCTGTATCTGTCGGCTGAAGAGATGAAACGCGCAATCCACGGCGATGTTGTGCTGGCACAGCCGCTGGGCGCGGATCGTAAAGGACGGCGTGAAGGGCGCATTGTACGTGTGCTGGAACCGCGTACCGGGCAAATTGTCGGCCGCTATTTTGTCGATGCCGGTGTCGGGTTCGTTGTACCGGATGACAGTCGTCTGAGCTTCGATATTCTGATCCCGAAAGAAGAAATTAACGGCGCCCGTATGGGTTTCGTGGTGGTGGTTGAGCTGACACAGCGCGCCACGCGTCGCACGAAAGCGGTCGGTAAGATCGTCGAGATCCTCGGTGACAATATGGGCACCGGGCTGGCGGTGGATATTGCCCTGCGTACCCATGATATTCCGCACACCTGGCCGCCGAAAGTGGAAGAGCAGGTGAAGGATCTCTCCGAAGAGGTGCCGGAAGCGGCTAAAAAAGGCCGTGTGGATCTGCGTAAGCTGCCGTTGGTGACGATTGATGGCGAAGATGCCCGCGATTTTGATGACGCGGTGTACTGTGAGAAGAAACGCGGCGGCGGCTGGCGACTGTGGGTCGCCATCGCGGACGTGAGCTATTACGTGCGGCCGAATACGCCACTTGACCATGAAGCGCGGGCGCGTGGCACCTCGGTGTATTTCCCGTCGCAGGTGGTTCCGATGCTGCCGGAAGTGCTGTCGAACGGGCTATGTTCGCTTAACCCGCAGGTCGATCGTCTGTGTATGGTTTGTGAAATGACCATCTCGGCGCAGGGCAAGCTGTCGTCTTACAAGTTCTATGAAGCGGTGATGAGTTCACACGCGCGTCTGACCTACACCAAGGTGTGGAACATTCTGCAAGGCGACGCCGAGCTGCGTGAACACTACAAACCGCTGGTGGGCGGGCTGGAAGAGCTGCACCACATGTATAAGGTGCTTGAGCACGCGCGTGAAGTGCGCGGCGGCATCGCGTTCGAAACCGAAGAAGCGAAGTTCATTTTTAACGCCGAGCGCCGTATCGACCGTGTGGAAGCCGTGGTGCGTAACGATGCCCACAAGCTAATTGAAGAGTGCATGATTCTGGCGAATATCTCCGCCGCGAGATTTGTGGAGAAAAACGAAGAGCCTGCGCTGTTCCGCGTACACGATCAGCCGAGTGAAGATCATGTATTAGCCCTGCGCAGCGTGCTGGGCGAACTGGGGCTGACGCTGAAAGGCGGAATGAAGCCACAGCCGAAAGACTACGCGGAATTGATGAATGAGGTAGCGGAGCGTCCCGATCGGGAAATGCTGCAAACTATGCTACTGCGTTCCATGAAGCAGGCGATTTATGACCCGGAAAATCGGGGTCACTTCGGTCTGGCATTGACGTCTTACGGCCACTTTACGTCGCCGATTCGTCGTTATCCTGACCTGTCGCTGCACCGTGCGATTAAGTATCTGCTGAGCAATCGCCATGAGCGTTGGACACCAACGGGCGGCTGGCATAGCGATATTAACGAGATGCTACAGCTGGGCATGCACTGTTCGATGACGGAGCGCCGTGCGGATGAAGCGACGCGCGACGTTGCGGACTGGCTGAAGTGCGACTTTATGCAGGATCACGTGGGGGAAGTCTTTACGGGAATCATCTCCAGCGTGACCGGCTTTGGCTTCTTCGTGCGTCTGAAAGATCTGTTTATCGATGGGCTGGTGCATGTTTCTACACTGGATAATGACTACTACCGTTACGATAATATTGGTCAGCGCCTGATCGGTGAATCGCGCGGGCAGGTTTATCGCCTGGGTGATGAAGTCGAAATTCGCGTTGAGGCGGTGCATATGGATGAGCGCAACATTGATTTTGCGCTGATTTCCAGCACGCGCAAGGTTCGCGGCGAAGGGAAAACCGCGCGCGACCGCGCGAAGAAACCGGAATCGCGTGAGGCTAAGCCAGCCCGACGTCGTCGCAGCGCCAGCAAAGCGCCGGCAAACTTTGAGCCGGATGCCGCGTTCCGCAAAGAAGGCGACCGCAACGCGAAATCGGATAAGCCAAAAGCCAAGCCGAAAAAGAACCGCGATAAAGCGAAAAAGAACGCGGAAAAAACGCGTAAAATCGCCGCCGCGACCAAAGCGAAACGTGCGAAGAAAAAGTCTGCTGAGTAAGGTTAGCTTATCTGCTCCCTCCCCAGTGAAGGGGAGGATGGCGTGGGGCAAACCGCTATCTCTAAATTAACGGGCACTGCCTGTTATGGTTAATTTGAAGAGTATCAATGAGCGAAATTATTTACGGTATCCATGCGGTTAAAGCACTGCTTGAGCGCGATCCACAGCGTTTTCTGGAAGTTTTTGTTCTGAAAGGGCGCGACGATCGTCGCCTTCAGCCTGTGATTGCGGAGCTGGAAGCGCAGGGCATCGTCATTCAAGTGGCGAATCGCCAATGGCTGGATAAGCAGGCTGACGACGCGGTGCATCAGGGGATCGTAGCGAAAGTCAAAGAAGGGCGGAAATATCAGGAAAACGACCTGCCTGCACTGTTAGACAATCTGGAAACGCCTTTCCTGCTGATATTGGACGGCGTGACCGATCCACACAATCTGGGCGCTTGCCTGCGTAATGCGGACGGGGCCGGCGTGCATGCGGTGATCGTGCCGCGCGATCGTTCTGCACAACTGAATGCGACAGTGAAGAAGGTTGCCTGTGGCGCGGCGGAAACCGTACCGGTTATCAGCGTGACCAATCTGGCTCGTACCATGCGCCTGTTGCAGGAACGTAATATCTGGATCGTCGGCACGGCGGGTGAAGCGGATCATACGCTGTACCAAAGCAAGCTGACCGGGCCACTGGCGTTGGTCATGGGCGCGGAAGGGGAAGGCATGCGTCGCCTGACCCGCGAGCATTGCGATGAATTGATCAGTATTCCGATGGCGGGCAGCGTGTCTTCCCTGAATGTGTCTGTTGCTACTGGCGTGTGCCTGTTTGAAGCCGTTCGCCAGCGCGTGTAATCACCGTCGTCATCAATAATAACGAGGTGCCATAAGGCACCTCGTTGCATATTGGTGGGGGCGTATTCTGATTGTGCTTATGCCGCAGGGCTCGCCAGCCGGTGAACGCCTTGCTGTGAAGGCTGTAAAAGCCGGAAGACGGAAACCGCGTCAGAAAGCACGATGGCCTGCTGCTCCAGCGAGTGAGCGGCAGAAGAGGATTGCTCCACCAGTACGGTGTTTTGCTGCGTGTTCTGATCCATTTCTATAATGGCCTTACCAACCTGAGAAATACCGCGATGCTGTTCGTCCGAGGCAGTCGTAATATCTTTCATGATGGCGTGGACCTGTGTCACTGACTGGACAATCCCTTCCATTGTTTTTCCCGCGCCGTTAACGAGTGCTGCCCCGTTGTTAATCTGCGAAACTGACTCGGCAATGAGCGTGTCGATCTCTTTGGCAGCCTGAGCGCTGCGCTGTGCCAGATTGCGTACTTCGCTGGCGACGACGGCGAAACCGCGGCCTTGTTCACCGGCTCGTGCTGCCTCTACCGCGGCATTGAGCGCTAGAATGTTGGTTTGAAACGCGATGCTGTTGATCATTGAAGTAATTTCAGCGATGCGGTGGGAGCTTTGCGCGATATCGTGCATGGTGTGGACGGCTTTAGAAACCTGCTCTCCCCCTTGGTTCGCGGTATCGGAGGCATCCATAACCAGCCGGTTGGCCTGATGGGCGTTATCGGCATTCTGTTTCACCGTTGACGTCAGTTGTTCCATACTGGCGGCGGTTTCTTCCAGCGCGGCAGCTTGTTGCGTGGTGCGAGAGGAGAGATCGACATTGCCAGCGGTAATTTCCCCTGCGGCATAGGAAATCTGGTTTGCGCTGAGGCGAATTTTATCAATCATGCTGTGCAGGTTGTTGTTCATCTGCCCCATGGCTGAAATCAGCTGGCCCAGCTCATCGCGGCGTTCATTGTGAAGCTGTACGGTAAGGTCGCCTTCCGCAATCGCGCGGGTGGCGTGTAACGCCTGATGTAGCGGGCGTACAATTTGCCGCGAGATAACGATGGCCGTGGTCAGGCCGAGTATGATGGCAATCAGCGTAATCACGCCCAGCTGTATATCGCTGCTAATGACGTTACGGCCCGCGCGGCTCTCTTCCGTGAAGTAAAGTTTATTGATGTTTTCCTGCAACCCCGCCATTTGATCGTTTAATTCACTGAGCCGCTGTTGGCTGACATCCGGGCTCATAACCTGCTGGCGCTGTGAAATATAGGCGTTGAGGGACGTGCTGATATCCTGAATCGCGCTTTTATCTTCCGTTGGCCAATGGCCCGTCTCGATCGCTTTCAGCAGTGCTGACAGCTCTTCCTTAATGTTACCAATCGCACTATCGTGCTGTTCCAGATACTGGGCTTTACGCTCCAGCGCATAACCAAAGTTGCCTTCCCGCGCGACAACAGTTTTGTCATACATAGCGCCAAGACGGCTGATGCGTTTTAACGACTGGTCGCTATTGTGTAATCCGTAAAAGCCGACCATGGAGAGAATCACTCCCATGATGAGCAATAAACCAAACCCTACCAATAACTTTCGCGTTACAGACAGGTTTTGAAATGACATCCAGCGCAGCATAAACCTCTTCCTTTCGTTCATTAATTATTTACCGTCATGGCAGGCCAGGAACGGATTAGTTGTTGTTGTGTGTTTGCATAAAAAGCAGGTGATGAATGTGAAACGGGCACTACCTAACTGATAAAAAATGCCTTATCTGTTATCGGCATTTCAGGCGTAATGCTTATTCATTTTCTTAAAAAATGTGAGGGTACACGTGCGGATATGGCTGCTGGGAGGGGTAAAGCACCCTGCTGGGGACTCCTGCGTTGTTTATCACGTAAAGTCATGTATAAACGCTTTGCTATGCAAGAATCATCTATACCCGTCATACTTCAAATTGCTTGTGCGTTGGCTGCCCTTACTCACCCCAGTCACTTACTTGTGTAAGCTCCTGGGGATTCGTGCGGTTGCCGCCTTCACGCAACTCGAATTATTTAGGGTATATAATTCTTCTTTACTTCTCCTTATTTATTGCTGACGCGCCAACGTGCCTCATTTGAAAGGAATATCGCTATGCCTATTGTTACGTCGCTACTCGCTTTCGCCTCTTATTTCTTTATCGGGTTTGCCATGGTGCTGGCTTTCCTGTTTATCTACACCCGCGTGACGCCGCATGATGAATGGGCGTTGATTAAAGAGAACAACGGTACGGCAGCCATTGGGTTTGGTGGGGCATTAATTGGTTATGTCATCCCGCTTTCCAGTGCGGCGATTAATTCCGTGAGTCTGGTAGATTACATTACCTGGGGTGTGGTGGCGCTGGTGGTGCAATTGCTGATTTATTTCGCTGTCCGTCTATATATGCCGCGTCTCAGCCAGCATATCCAGAATAACGATATTGCTTCTGGCGCCTTTCTCTGCGCGGCCTCGCTCAGCGGCGGGATTCTTAATGCGGCGTGTATGTCGTATTAATGTGATGTTGCATGACAATACCGGGAATCTGCCCGGTATTTTTTATGTCGGACTGCTTTTGTGTCCGCTATCCTCGTTGACCGTATTTTGACAACCTGTCCCGCAGATTCAGCGATATAGCACGGCGCGTGCGAACCACATGTCGGGGAGCGTTGCAGCCTCGGATTTCAGCACAATCATGTAATTTCAGCACAATCACGCAATTTCAGCACAATCACGTAATAGTGCGCACCGGAGGCATCGGCTTTTTGTTGAAGGGCACGATCTATATCATCCGCGTTTCCGCGCAGGCTAACCGAAATCGTCCCCATTTTTTCCAACTTCGGCGTGTTGTGGTTGCCAGCATGCATTCGTCCGGTCTCTGCGCGGCGGAGAGCTGAAGTAATATCATTTATCTTCCCCGCGCGTTTTATAAGTGAGAACCGGCTTCAGGCGAGCAATCAACGTGATTAATCCTGTCTGCTGCATCGCGCCGATTACGCTGTCTATTGGTTTATAGGCCTCCGGCGCTTCCTGAAAAATCAGCTGCCTGTCCTAACAAATGACGTGGTTGCCGAAGCGGGTTCGCGCCAGTAGCTGAACGCTGTAACGTGAAGACAGCCGATCTTTACACTCCGTACGCATCCATTTCCTGCCTGCGCTATGTGCCAGCGAATACAGACTGTCGGCGTGAGGAATGGGTTGCACAATATAGCTGTAGTCGCCACGAGAACCGGGAATGATGACCGGGCCGCAGTCTGCAGGCGTTGCGCCTTTGAGATGTAGCCAGCCGGAAATGCCTTCAATCATTGTCGGTGTCACCAGATTGTGGTTCACGTCCAGTGCGGCATCGCCTTCCGTATGCCAGCGATCCAGCATCCGCTGCGCGATCAGCCGCCGATTATTAGTGGCAAACATCAGTGCGAACTGGTGCTGTTCCAGATAGGCTTCTGCGGCTGGCGTGTTGGCTAAGCCCCTGATGGCCGAATTCCCGCACATGGGCTTCCAGTATGGTTTGCCCTAATCCTCGCGAGCCGCTGTGAACAAGCAACAGTAGCTGTTTAGGATCGATGCGTAGAGCGTGCAGCGTGTCTGGCTGATAAATTTCATCAAGCTGCTGTAATTCTGCGAAGTGGTTACCGCCGCCGATGTTGCCAAGCCGTTTCTCCAGCTTATCCAGAGAAATTTTGTTGGCATTAAGTCCGGTACGCCATAGTGTCATGCCGCAGCCGATGTCGTTTCCGACCCGCGCCGGATAGAAGCGCAGTTGTGAAAAAAAGGCGGCGCCAATAGGGTAGCCACGGCCTGGATGCAAATCTGGCATGCTGGCCACGCGAACCATATCGGGAAGTTGTGGGGTAATGTGAAGCTGTTGGATTGCTCTTCAATCCAGGTATTTTCCGTCGCGATCACACTGACGCGCGCTGAAATAGAGCGAATAGCATTGCCAATAGATCATCCTGCTGATCCATTTAAAAATAGGGTAAGGCAGGTTACAGCTGGGGGGATAATGCAAAGCGGAAAAGAATGCGGAATGAGTCCCGAGATGTCCTGCAAAGACTCAGAGTAATGGTTGTCATGATGTCGTCTCCTTTGTCAGTGTGGGGGATGGGTGAAAAAACGCCGGCATAATGCTCAAGTGGTGGCCATCGTGCAATATTTGCAACACGATGGCCATGATCGTGCTTTTCCGCTTCTGCGCGATAGGATAAAAATTCCGGCACAAAAGCGGATATCTCACGGGTTTTAAATATGGAAGACGCTGACCAGTTCGCTGAGATGGTGGCCTTTCTGGCGCAGACCTTGCGCGGTGTCTTCCGAATTGTTGACCAGAACGGTGTTTTCCTGTGTTGCCTGACCAATCTGTACAATCGCAATATTGACCTGACCAATACCGGCGGACTGCTCGCGTGACGCGATATCGATATCGTTCACGATGGTACTGACCTGCAGGATGCGGTTGCGTAAATCGTCCATTACCGCCTGCGTTTTTTCTGAGAAATGGTAACCTGCTTCGATTTTCTCCAGCGACTCATCAATCAGGGTTTCGATCTCTTTCACGGCGGTAGAACTGCGCTGCGCCAGCGCGCGCACTTCCGCAGCAACCACGGCGAAGCCTCTGCCGTGCTCACCCGCACGAGCGGCTTCAACTGCTGCATTCAGTGCCAGAATATTGGTCTGGAACGCGATAGATTCAATCACCGTCGTGATATCGGCAATACGCTGTGAGGAGTTCTTGATGTCGCTCATCGTGGAGACGGAGTCGGTGACGGTCTGGCTGCCGTTACGTGCCGCTGCTGCGCCCTGTTCTGCCAGCTCTTTGGCGGCAGAGACGTTGTCGGCGTTCTGCTTCACGCTGGCGGAGAGCTGCTCCATGCTGGCAGAGGTTTCTTCGACGCTGCTGGCCTGGCGGGCAATCTGCTCGCTGATGTTTTCGCTATCGGCAGCCAGCGCATCGGTCGCGGTGCTGATTTCTTCTGCCGAGTTTCTCACCTGTGACACAATGGTGGTCAGTCCCTGTCCGATGCCGTTAATGGCATCAATCAGGCGACCTACTTCGTCGGTACGATCGGTGGAGAGCGTTGCTGTCAGGTTGCCGGCAGAAAACTGTTCCGCCACTTTGACGACTTCAACCAGCGGCTGGCTCAGCCATTTACGCGTCAGCACGACAAAGAATGCAGCGAAGAGCAGAACCAGAATAATGCCGCCGCCTAAAAACAGGTTACGGGTGTGATTAATCTCAGCCATTAAGCTTTCTTTACTCACTGTACCTGCAACAATCCAGTTCCACTGTGGAATACTGCGATACACCATGATTCGGGTTCTTTCTTCGCCCGTCATCGTGTTGTTGTCGTATTCGATCGTACCATTACCGGTTGCCAGCACTTTCTCTAACGCACCTTCCGACCAGTCAGGGCGCTGGTTAGCATTGCTTTGGTGGTAAAGATAGTTTCCCTCATCTTTTCCTTTTTTCGTACTAAGAACAAAAAAATGGCCTGTTTCACCCATTTTCTTGTTCAGGATGGTTTGTTGCATCTCGGTAAACTGCTCCGTGATGTCGACACCGACGAACAGAATGCCGATAACCTTGCTGGCACTGTCGCGTATCGGCTGATACTGGGTGATGTACTGTTTGCCGAACAGCGTTGCTAGCCCACTGTAGGTATCACCTTTCATCACGAGCGCATAGGCTGGGCTTTCACGATCGAGCTTGGTGCCCATTGCGCGCGATCCATCTTCTTTTTTCAGTGATGTGGTGACGCGCGTAAAATCGTCTCCATCACGGACAAAAATCGTTGAGATCGCGTGAGTACGGCTCAGAAAGTCGTCCGGCACTTCGGTGTTGAGGTTCAAGACTGTATCGCCAGCCTTAAGCGTTGGCTGCGATGTGTTGCCGAAAGGCGTGCGGTTAACGGTATCCATCGAAAATCGCGTCGGCAGAAAGCTCGCCAGTAGCCGCGTATAGTTGCTGACCTCGGCTTGTAGACTGGTATTGTACATGTTGATCATGTCGGTGACGCCATTCACCTGGCTCTGCATGTTATTGAGCGTCAGGGCTTTGAGCTGATTGTCTGCGGAGCGGGTGAGGGATAAGGTGAACGCAATGAAAAGTATCGCCACGCTTAGTGAAGCAATGACGGATAACTTGATACCCAGGCCCCAGTGTTTAAAAGAAAGTCCCAACATACGTGTGTCTCTTATAATAAAAAGGTTGTTTTTTAATCGTGTTTCACAAGCGTTAACGGCAGTAAATGAAAAAAAATTAATCACGGAGTGTAAACATTCATTTCGGTTATTGATCTGGATCAGTGTAATTTTTTTATTTACGTAAATATGTCAATTAAACCAGCACGGAATGTATGACGACGTGGAGGTAAGCAGATTGCGGTGAGTCGGTTTATCGTAAAAGGACGTCTCCTTTCTGCTAAATACGATTTCGTTACACAAAAATAGGCTGACAGAACTGAACACGAGGGAAATATGGTCGAAATGTCATTGGATAAGCTCGTTAGCGGTATTGAAGTGATTCACGCGGTGCCGACGGGAAAAAGAGATCAGCCGTTACCGACGATTTTTTTCTTCCATGGGTACTGTTCGTCAAAAGAGGTGTATTCGTATTTTGGCTATGCGTTAGCTCAGGCTGGATTTCGGGTGATACTGGCCGATGCGGCCATGCACGGCGCGCGCTACGACGGGGATGACGCGCAGCGGTTGCGTCACTTCTGGGATATTCTGCAAGCGAATATTGAAGAACTCCCTGGCTATGTGGCGGAATATCGGCAGCGTGGCTTGATCGATGGGGAGCGCATCGGTGTTTGCGGCGCGTCGCTCGGTGGAATGAGCGCGCTGGGTTGTATGGCGCGCTATCCCTGGATTACTGCGGTCGCGGCGTTTATGGGTTCCGGCTATTTCTCTACGCTATCGTCAGCGCTGTTTCCTCCAGTTCCAGCCGATCGTGAGGAAAATCAGGCAGTGTTGCAGGCACTAGCGATCAAACTGGCGGATTATGATGTCACCACGCGTCTGGACGCGCTGTCCAATCGACCGCTGCTGGTGTGGCATGGTGAAGCAGATGATGTCGTGCCGGCGGCAGAAAGCGTTCGTCTTTATCAGGCATTACAGGCGTGCGATAAACTGGCCCATCTGACGTATCTGACCGAGCCGGGCGTGGGGCATCGCATTACCCCAACAGCGCTTCGGGCGGGCGCTGATTTCTTCCGGCAAACGCTGTAATCCTGTCCCGATTGTGTAAATATCGCCACGCAGAAAACGCCTGCGTCTCTTCCTTAATCCTGGTCACTTCAGTCCGTTATTAGGGGAAACACAGGAGGAGGTTCCCGTAGGGAGGCCTCACCCCTGTGGGCGCCCCGTGTATCTCGATGCTTAAACGATCGGCATTCTGTGTTTCTCCCTTGTGTTCTTTAATGTCGGGCACTATACTTACGCGTCATTTTTTCAGCCGCACACATACACGTTCCTTGCCTCCACGGGCCGCGGTTGACCCAGACAGGAGGCTGAATAATCCGTAAGGAGCAATTCGATGCGTCATTACGAAATCGTATTTATGGTTCATCCTGACCAGAGCGAACAGGTTCCGGGCATGATCGAGCGCTACACTGCTACCATCACTGGTGCGCAGGGCACGATCCACCGTCTGGAAGACTGGGGCCGCCGTCAGTTGGCTTATCCGATCAACAAACTGCACAAAGCTCACTACGTTCTGCTGAACGTTGAAGCGCCGCAGGAAGCGATCGATGAGTTGGAAACAAACTTCCGCTTTAACGATGCCGTTATCCGCAGCATGGTTATGCGCGTTAAGCACGCGGTAACTGAAGCATCTCCAATGGTGAAAGCGAAAGACGAACGCCGTGAGCGTCGTGAAGATTTCGCTGAAGCTGGCGATGATGTGGATGCAGGGGATTCTGAAGAGTAATTGTTGTGGTGACGGTAAATCGTCTGGTGTTGTCCGGCACAGTGTGCAAGACGCCCATTCGTAAAGTCAGCCCGTCAGGTATTCCTCACTGTCAGTTTGTGCTTGAGCACCGCTCGACGCAGGAGGAAGCCGGATTGAGTCGGCAAGCATGGTGTCGTATGCCCGTGATTGTCAGCGGACTCTCGTCACAAGCAGTTACCCACAGTATAACGGTCGGCACGCAACTTACCGTGCACGGGTTCATTAGCTGCCATCAAGGGCGCAATGGCTTGAGCAAGATAGTGTTACATGCCGAGCAGATTGAATTGATAGATTCTGGAGACTAGCCATATGGCACGTTATTTCCGTCGTCGCAAATTCTGCCGTTTCACCGCGGAAGGCGTTGTAGAGATTGATTATAAAGATATCGCTACGCTGAAAAACTATATCACTGAAAGCGGCAAGATTGTTCCGAGCCGTATCACCGGTACTCGTGCAAAATACCAGCGTCAGCTGGCCCGCGCTATCAAGCGTGCGCGTTACTTGTCTTTGTTGCCGTACACTGACCGTCATCAGTAATCGGCCACTGTCCATTAACGAGACTTTGAGAGGATAAGGTAATGCAAGTTATTCTGCTTGATAAAGTAGCAAACCTGGGCAGCCTGGGTGATCAGGTAAACGTTAAAGCGGGCTACGCTCGTAACTTCCTGGTTCCACAGGGCAAAGCTGTCCCGGCAACCAAGAAAAACGTTGAGTTCTTCGAAGCACGCCGTGCTGAACTGGAAGCCAAACTGGCTGACGTTCTGGCAGCTGCTGAAGCTCGCGCCGCTAAGATCAAAGAACTGGGTAGCGTTACCATCGCGTCTAAAGCAGGCGACGAAGGTAAACTGTTCGGTTCCATCGGTACTCGCGATATCGCTGATGCGGTAACGGCTGCCGGTGTTGACATTGCTAAGAGCGAAGTTCGCCTGCCGAACGGCGTTCTGCGTACTCTGGGTGAGCACGAAGTGAGCTTCCAGGTACACAGCGATGTATTTGCTGAGCTGAATGTCGTTGTTGTTGCTGAAGCGTAATTTACGTTTATCGTCGAATTAACACTTTAGTTAACATGTGAAACGCTGGCCTTGTGCCAGCGTTTTGCATTTTAGGGATGAGGAAATGGCCTATCATTACCTATACCTAAAAAATGAGGCCGCAGGCCGCATGTCTGATTTAATCCACCTTGATCCGCGTCTATGGCGCGCCCGCGCCTTTCTCTTCTCCCACTTTACTGATTGACTGCTTGTGGCCGCGTGGCATCAGTAAATCGCGGCTGGAAGGGGGAGTGGTTTAAAGACATCGCGCCGAGCAGCGAGCTGCGGAAATGGTTTCACGCCGAGCCGCAACGCTGGATGGAATTTGTGGATTATTATCGTAATGAATTAGCGCAGGGGACGGCGTGCGACAGGCTGTTGACGTTGCTTGAACAAAAGCAAGTCACCACGCTGCTTTATTGCTGTAAAAAACGCGCAGCACAACCATGCTATTGTTCTGCGCGATTTCCTATTGGAACGGCTAGCTCGTTAGCGAGTACGCGTAAAGGCGCCGTCTGCACCGCGGGTGAATCGAATCGTCTGGTTCGCTGTGGTTTCGATTTCCAGCTCCGCGACCATGCCTTGCGCATTCAACTGTAATTTAACTTCCTGACCCGCCCGTAAATTGCTGAGCGGCTTATCCCTGCCTTCTACCTGTGCCATCGCGAACACATCGCTGACGGGCAGATTGTTATCGCGAAAGAGCTGCGCCAGCGTTTGCCCTGAAGCAATCTCATATTGTCGCCATGGTGCGGACGATTGTGCCGGTGGCGGTGTTGTCTCAGGCTGCTGATGTGACGTTGCAGGCTGATTTTCAATAATCACGGCCTGCATCGCGGCCTGATTATCCTGTTGAGTAAGAGGGACGGGCGTGGTTCGAGCCGGTTGAGAGTGCTGCGGGCTGTAGGGCCAAAGCAATACGATCAGCAGCAGTGTGATAGCGATTAAAATCCAACGGCGGTGTAGGAGCGGCAAGGGCTCCATCCAGTGATAACCGTCGGGCAGATGCCAGATTTTTTGCAGCATGTCACCCACACGCTCACGGAAGGCTGGGGCAGATGGGCGTTCCTGATCTTCGCGCTTCTCACCGTCGTTCTCTACGGCTACAGCTACAGCATTTGAGGGCTGCCGCTGGATAATTCGCTGGCAGAAGCGTACTAACGTTTGATAATCCCAGGTGGTTTTCCGCTTCCTGGGCGCAATTCTGCCCATGGTGACCTCTCTTACTACAGTTCAGTATAAAAACGGCATCATATAAAAATGACGTCATTAGTAACGCTATGCCTGCCATTGCGCGCTATCAGTAGAAAAGCGGCGTTGGCATAAAAACAGTATCAGGATAATAGCGCAATCCAGTATACCGATAATCTGCATGAGCTGACCAGTTAACGCGTTGATGATTAAGGTAACCGATGAGCCAGAAACAGTAGAATTACCAGTATAGGCCAGGTTACCAGAACGGTTGGGCTGGTATGCGGTTAACGTGATTACCTGCACACAGGATTTTACCCCAATCCCCGTCGCTGTTATGCTGCGCTTTCAGTTTTTTACAGATTAAAAGGAACATCCATGACAACTCCTTCTTTTGATAGCGTCGAAGCGCAGGCAAGTTACGGCATCGGCTTACAAGTTGGTCAACAGTTACAGGAATCAGGTCTTGAAGGCTTGATCCCAGAAGCTCTGCTTGCTGGTCTACGCGATGCGCTGGAAGGTAATGCGCCTGCGGTACCTGTGGATGTGGTTCATCGTGCGCTGCGTGAAATTCACGAGCGTGCGGATGCGGTACGTCGCGAGCGCCAACAGGTGCTGGCAGTTGAAGGGCAACAATTCCTGGCTGAAAACGCGCAGAAAGAAGGTGTGAACAGCACGGAGTCTGGTCTGCAATTCCGTGTGTTGACGCAGGGCGAAGGTTCTATCCCGGCTCGTCAGGATCGCGTACGGGTACACTATACCGGTCGTCTGATTGACGGCAGCGTGTTCGACAGCTCTGTTCAACGCGGTCAACCTGCTGAATTCCCGGTAAACGGCGTAATTCCTGGCTGGATTGAGGCGTTGACGCTGATGCCTGTCGGTTCCAAGTGGGAACTCTATATTCCGCACAATCTGGCGTATGGCGAACGTGGCGCGGGTGCGTCTATTCCGCCGTTCAGCGCGCTGATTTTTGAAGTGGAACTGCTGGAAATTCTGTAATCTCCAGACAAAAGAAAGGCGCTCAGTGAGCGCCAGGTGCTACAGGCAACTTCCGGTGGTACGACACCCTTGGTGAGTGCTTTGACCACTTCCACATCACGCCCGGCGTCATCGTGCTCATGCTCCATCACTGAAATCGGTGCCGCGGCATTCATGCCTACTCCCTGGCTGATCATGGGGAAGAGGATACGCTCTTCTTTCATCATGTGCTGAGACAGCTCGTTATAAATCGCGGTCAGTTGGTTTGTCAGACCATGCGGGCAGTCGGCTTTCTGCCCGCAGCGCGGTTGAGCATTTGCTTACCGCCGCCACAGAAGTCCAGATTGAGTTCACAAAAGAGTTTGGTCGCGGAATCGTGATAGCCAACTCACCCAGTGATTGATCGCGGTATGCCATGATGATGCCTCTCAACAAATACAGTTTATAAATTGTATTTTTAACTGCATCTTTTTATTGAATATACCGCTTACGAGGTAGATGGTATTACAGTTCTCAAGCGATTGTGTGATGGTTTGCAATAACGCGGGAATATCCATTTTCGGCAAGACAACTTCTATAAGCGACAAGCATTCTGCATTCACGAATTCAAGCACCCGGGCGAGAGCTGCCAGTGAGCATACCTGTTCGCAGAGTATCGCGTTTTCATCCGCGCCTAGCGCGGCGGCAATGTGAATGACGGATATCCTGAGAGTAAGCATTAACCTTTAGGTGAATATTTCTAATATTTATTCCCTATGTTAATGAATTATTCTGGGGTAATTCGTGTTTTACAGCATTTTTTATTAAATTTTTTAATGAGTTTCTCGGGGGATGAATAGCACGCGTTGGCGTTAGCAAAATGTTAAGAACGGTAAAATCAGGAAAATGCGCACTTATCTGATAGTGGCGTAGAGCAATTCCTCGTATATCTTTGCCAGGCCGCAGTCGCGGTGAGCAAGGAGTTACCCTATGTTTAAGCCACTCGTCATCAGTGCCCTGTGTATGGGAATGTTTGTGGTTATGCCAGCGCCAGAGGCTAAGGGGGCCAGCATTGAGCTGATGCCCGGCGTTACGTTGAATATCGGTGAGCGTGACAGACAAGGTAATTACTGGGATGGCTATGACTGGCGTAGTGAGCGCTGGTGGCAGGAGCACCGGGGTTACCACCGCGGTGAACGTAACCGGCACGGTCACTATTGGGATGGCTGGCGCTGGCGCGATGCTCGTTGGTGGCGTGAGAGTCAGCGAGACAGACGTGATTATGACAAGCGCCGTTTCGATCCCCCTCGCGACGTGGGCGATCGTGGGCCACGTCGCGGTGATTGGGATCGGCGCGGGCATGAGCGGGGGAATGGTGACTACCGCAATGGGCGAGAATCGTTCCGCGACTAGTCAGATAAAAAAAGCGCCGCGAAAAGGCGGCGCCTGTGCGTCGGATACTGGTGCTCCCGACGGTTTTCGTGACGGTGGAATATACTTCGACCCAAATGGGGAAAACGTTAGCTAAGCCGATTGCCGAACTCACGTATTGGGCAGAGCAGAACATGGATAATGTGCCGCTTTTCCAGAAAAAGTTTGATGCGGCAGCAAATAATGCGATAGAGCCGTTGTAACACTGCCATCAGGCTCCCACCGAAGCAGGAACCTGCGTACACAAGGCCTGTGCGCTTATTTAGCGTGTTGCAGGTCGAGACGATAAACCGCAAACCCCGTTTCATCATTACCGACAGACGTCATCGGATACTGGGCTTTCTCTTTGATAAACGCCGTGGCTTTCTCTGATGGCGACGTTTCAAAACGGATATCCAGCGGCGTATCGCTGACGATGGGTGCCAGACGCCAGTTGTTATCTGCCTGCGGCTTCACTTCTCCCAACTTTTGCGTTTCCGCGCTGATGTAGGCAGCCAGCACGGAGCGGTTTTCATCCGGCGAGGCGAAAGCCACGAACTTCTCTCCTGTGCCGGCAAATTTCTCGCCGTAGGCGCGGTAGTTGTTGGTGGCGATCAGGAAGGTCGCTTTAGGATCGATCGGTTTGCCGTTAAACGTCAGTGCGTTAATACGGTGTGCTTTATCGTTGATTAACGCGCACTCGCTGTCATAGCGGGTAGGCTGTGTCACATCAATCTGATAATTGACGCCATCGATCACGTCGAAGTTATACGTGCGAAAGCCGTCCCAGTTGAGTAGGGACTGCGGCTCACGTTTGCTCGGATCGATTTGTTTGAACTGGCCCGCAGAGCACTCCAGCCACTCTTGTACCTGATGCCCGTTGACTTTCACCACCACCAGCGTGTTTGGATAAAGGTACAAATCCGCAGCATTACGGAAGGTGAGCTGGCCTTTTTCTACCTCGACATAGCTGGCCGGATCGTTTTTACGCCCACCGGCTTTAAACGGTGCGGCGGCGGAGAGCACCGGAATATCGGCCAGGTCGGGATCGCCCTGAATAAAGTGTTCCACATAGGCGCGCTGGGCATTATTGACGATTTGCACGGTAGGATCGTCCTGAATCAGCGACAGATAGCTGTACATGTTATCTGCGGATTTGCCGATCGGTTTGCTGACAAACTCGCGCGTATTCTGGTGTGCATCGGAAAGCACTTTCACCAGTTTGTCGTCTTCCGCCGCCAGTGATTTCTTCTGCGCTTTGTCATAGATCGGTCTGGCTTCTGCTTTCGCCTGTTCCACTTTCCATGTGCCGCTGTCGTTATTCAAGGTGAAATCGACGACGCCGAGGTGGTCGCCCCATTGCCCTGGCATCACGGCAGGCACGCCATTCAGCGTTCCCTGTTTGATGTCTGCGCCTTTGATGTTGGCAAAATCATTGCTGGGGAAAACGGCGTGCGCATGGCCAAACATGATCGCGTCAACGCCCGGAACCTGGCTGAGATAGTAAACCGAGTTTTCCGCCATTGCTTTGTACGGCTCGGCAGACAGGCCGGAGTGGGGGATAACAATGACCAGATCGGCCCCTTGCTTACGCATTTCCGGCACCCACTTTTTGGCACTTTCCGTGATGTCTTCTACGGTGACTTTGCCTGTCAGATTGGCTTTATCCCACACCATGACCTGTGGTGGGACGAAGCCAATATAGCCGATGCGCAGCGTATGCTGTTTACCGTCGCGGTCCGTAACCGTTTTGTTTTCAATGTGATAAGGCGTGAACAGTGGCTTACCTGTTTTGGCATCCAGCACGTTGGCGTTCACATAAGGGAATGTTGCCCCTGACAGCGCCTTGTGCAGGTAATCCAGGCCATAGTTGAATTCGTGGTTACCGATGTTGCCGACGGAATAATCCAGCGTATTCATCGCCTGATAAACCGGGTGCACATCGCCTGCTTTCAGTCCCTTTGCAGCCATATAATCGCCTAACGGGCTACCCTGGATTAAATCACCGTTATCAACCAGCACGCTATTGGTGGCCTGCTCGCGCGCGGTGTGAATCAGGCTGGCGGTACGCACCAGACCAAACTTATCGGTTGGTGTATCCTTGTAGTAATCGAAATCCATCATATTGCTGTGCAGATCGGTGGTTTCCAATACCCGTAGATCAACGGTAGCGGCATGAACGGTCGTGGCGACCAGCGTAGCAAGCAGGCTGAGTGCCAGTGAATGCTTCATTGCGTAACTCCTTGTGCGGTGATTATCGACGCGTGAGGCGATCGGCGGGTGTCTTTCATATCATGATGAAGTTAAAGTGATTATCGTCTCTAAATACTGAGGATGACATCAATAATGGCAATAATCGTAGATTGCCTCACAGATGTATAATGAATGACAGAGATGAAGTCTGCGTTACGCGTAACCGATAACGACGAGGTTGATCATGTTAGAAACTGTTTGCCAACTGGCTCGCGATGCCGGTACTGCCATTATGCAGGTTTACGAAGGTCAACATCCTGTGGATGTTGCGCACAAGAAAGATGATTCGCCAGTGACCGCCGCCGATCTGGCGGCGCATCGGGTCATTAAGGATGGGCTGACCGCGGCGTTTCCTGATATTCCTGTGCTGTCAGAAGAGGATCCGCCCGCATGGGAAATCCGCCAGCACTGGCAGCGTTATTGGCTGGTCGATCCGCTGGACGGCACCAAAGAGTTTCTCAGTCGCAACGGTGAGTTTACGGTGAATATTGCGCTGATCGAGAATGGTCAGTCTGTGCTGGGTGTGGTTTATGTACCGGTTACGGCCGTGATGTATTCTGCGGCAGCAGGTAAAGCCTGGAAAGAAGAGAACGGCCAGTGTCGGCAAATTACGGTGAAGCAGGCCCATCCGCCGCTGGTGGTGGTCAGCCGTTCTCATGCCGATCGTGAATTAAAGGACTACCTCAACCAACTGGGCGAGCATCAGACGGTGGCGATAGGGTCATCGCTAAAATTTTGTCTGGTGGCGGAAGGCGAAGCGCAGCTTTACCCCCGCTTCGGGCCGACGAACATTTGGGATACGGCGGCGGGCCATGCGGTGGCGGTAGCGGCCGGGGCGCAGATTCACGATTGGCAGGGGCAAACTCTGTCTTACACGCCTCGTGAATCTTTCCTCAACCCCGGTTTTCGCGTCTCTCTGTTTTAACTGCTTTAGTGCGATGGCTCATATTGTTGAGCGCTTAAGCCTATTTTTTAGGATAAACACGGTGAGAGGTTCCCGTAGGGATGCCTCACACCGTGTTCGCTCCGTGTATCTTGGTCTTAATAACGTCCACTTTCGAGCTATCGCCCCTACTTCTCTTCCAGCAACTGACGCAGCAGGGACATCACCTGCTGCACTTCCTGCCCATTCAGCGCGCCATCCTTCACGAAACGGATTTTCCCTTGTCTATCTAGCACTGCGATAGCCGAGCTTTGTGGCTGTAGTTGCCAGATTTTCCGCACATTGCCGTTGCTATCGACAATAAATTGCGACCACGGGAAGGCTTTCTTGTTGTCCTCAAGACTACTGCGTACAAACATGCTGGTGCCGATGATGGCATCGTCGGTATTTACGATTGTCGTCGTTTGGTAATAATTGTGCGGTAGGTTAGCGGCCTTTAACGCGGAGATGAGCGGGTTGTTCATCTCTTTGGCCGAGGTTCGGCCAGCGATGTGTTGTATTACCCGTATTTTTCCGGGCAATTGCGCACTGTTCCAGTTTTTATAACTAAACTGATTATTAAGGTACTGAAGTTCCCCTCTGTCCGCGACGCCAACGGGAGGAACCAATTGGTTGAGCACTAGCATATGGGCTGAGACAGAGAGTGAGACAAGCCCTAACAAAGGCGTGATAGAGAGCGCAAAGAGCAGGTTGCGTATTTTTATCATGGTATTTCCTTCTGTGTGGGAGCCCAATGCCATGTCTTATTATGGAAAATGGCAGGCTATGGAATAAGCGTAGATTCAGGAAACTGGTCTGTCCTGCTTCGCGGTAAAACGGTTTGTGCCTGGGAGCATAAAACCCTTATTTTTGAAGGTTTATACTAATGATTAAGGGTTTACTAAACACTGTTCTGTAAAAATCTGTAAAAGCAGTTAAGAATACTGAATAGTGGGGAACTAAATACCGTTTTATAGTACTAATTAGCAGTATCCGTTATCTCATTAGCGCTCCAGAACCTCAGCCATGTTGGTGAAAGGGAGAGCGTAGAAAAATAAAACGGGAGAGTAAAACGATGAGGATCTTCGAACGTTACAATCCTTTGAAAGTCGCTAAATATGTGAAAACCCTGTTTCGCGGGCGGCTGTACATAAAAGGGGTTGGTGCTTTTGAGTTCGACTACGGCAAAATTCTACTGCCAAAGAAACAGGATAAGCAGCATCTTCTGGTGATGTCTGAAGTGAATCGCCAGGTCATCCGGCTTCAGGCTGAGATGGGATGAATGATGAAGAAACGGCCCGTAGCGGGCCGTTTTGGTTGCTGATAAAGTCTGCTAACGGATAGATCGTAAAGACGCTGCAAGTACGACCATGTAAGTTCGGCTTGCGCAGATAGGTTTGTCATACATGTCTTCTGACGATTAATCGTCGCTATCAATCTTCACGCTGGATGAGATAATCGGGCGGTCTTCCAGACGCGTCACCAGTAGCTGATCGATCTTGTAGCTGTCGATATCCACTACTTCAAACTTATAGCCTGAGAAGCGCACCGCATCGGTACGTTTCGGGATTTTCCGTAGCGTATACATCATGAAACCGCCGATGGTTTCGTAGTTGCCGGAGTGCGGGAAGTCATCAATATTTAGCGCCCGCATGACGTCTTCTATCGGCGTACCGCCTTCAACCAGCCAGGAATTCTCATCTCGTGCGACAATCTGCTCTTCCATTCCCTGCCCGACGAGATCGCCCATCAGGGTGGTCATCACGTCGTTAAGCGTGATGATGCCGACGACCAGCGCGTATTCGTTCAGAATAACCGCGAAATCTTCGCCCGCCGTTTTGAAACTTTCCAACGCTTCAGACAGCGTCAGCGTATCCGGCACGATCAGCGCTGGACGAATCTGGACGCCGCTGCTCAGTACCAGGCTCTGGTTGCCCAATACGCGGTTCAGCAGATCTTTGGAATCGACATAGCCGACGATCTGGTCAATATGGCCATTACAGACCAAAAATTTTGAGTGCGGCTGCTGGGCAATTTTTTCTTTAATGCTGTCTTCCTGTTCGTGTAGATCGAAATAGACCACGCTTTCACGCGAGGTCATGGAAGATGGTACGGTGCGGGATTCCAGCTCAAACACGTTCTCAATCAGCTCGTGCTCCTGCTTACGTAGTACGCCAGCCAGCGCACCAGCTTCCACCACAGCGTAAATATCATCGGACGTGATGTCATCTTTACGCACCATCGGCAGCTTGAGCAGGCGGAAAATAACGTTAGCCAGGCCGTTAAATACCCAGACTAGCGGACGGAAGAGGAACAGGCAGAAGCGCATGGGGTTGATTATGCGGACCGCGACGGCTTCCGGTGCAATCATACCAATGCGTTTCGGGGTGAGGTCGCCAAACAGGATGAACAGGCTGGTGACGAGGACGAATGAACAAATGAAGCTGATTTTATCTGCGGCTTCGTGTGACATGAAGCGTTCAAACAGAATGGAAAACGTCGGGGAAAATGCTGCATCGCCGATGATACCAGCCAAGATCGCGACGGCGTTGACGCCAATTTGAATCACAGTAAAGAAGATGCCCGGCGTTTCCTGAAACTTGAGTACCAGATCGGCGTTGATATTTCCCTCGTCGGCCATCAGTTTGAGTTTAATTTTACGGGATGCCGCCAGCGAGATCTCGGACAGCGAGAAGAATGCACTGATGGCAATGAGACAAAGAATCAGCAATAGACTGTTTAACATCATTTTTAACGTTTTCGCATGAGTCGAAATTGACGCAGCGATCCTCAGAAAGGTGAACACATTATGGTCGTTATTGAAGGTATATGACCGGGCAACGATCTGCCCGGTTGGGGGGCATTATAGCAGGAGCGGTGAAATTACCGCCAGTGGTCAACGCGGAGGTGGAAGACAGATGCCGATGCCACCTAGCCCACAGTAGCCGTTCGGGTTCTTGTGCAGGTATTGCTGGTGGTCGTCTTCCGCATAATAGAACGGTCCCGCAGGCTCGATTTCTGTGCTGATAGCGCGGCTGTCACCGTTCTCTCTCATCGCCTGCTGAAAACGCTGAAGGCTGTCCTGTGCGGCCTCTTCTTGCTCGGGGGAGAGCGTATAGATAGCGGAGCGATATTGGCTGCCGATATCACCGCCCTGACGCATACCCTGCGCGGGGTCGTGATTTTCCCAAAACAGTTGCAGCAGTTGGTTGTAGCTGATAACCGCTGGATCGAAAACGACACGCACTGCTTCGGCATGATCGGTCTGCCCGCTGCACACTTCACGGTAGGTTGGGTTGGGCGTGTAACCGCCAGTGTAACCCGCCGCAGTGCTGTAGATGCCAGGCTGTTGCCAGAATAGGCGCTCGGCTCCCCAGAAACAGCCCATCGCAAAAATTGCCACGGACATGTGATCCGGCACATGCGTCATGGAATGCTCATGAACGACATGAAGTCTGGCCACTGGCATCGGGGTGGAACGTCCCGGTAAAGCATCGGATTGAGTGATCCGCTGCATTTTATCAATCGAATTCATCACGTTGTTAACTCCAGCTAAACTGGGTAAATAACCCGCTTTCATGGAGAGCATAACCAAGAAGCATTGACCTGTCTTTATATCTTAATGGTGTTTAATGTTAAGGTAATGTTTATCTGTAATTCCCCATATTGATGTTTATAGTTGAAAATATATTCTTAAGATGAAAAATTAGTATTTATTACTAAGATAATACGGCATTGGTAGGGGATTTCTGTGCTACGTGGCGGGTTGCCAGGTAAGCGTACAGTAGCGGCCGTCAACGCGGCGGGCGAAGTGATAAAAGCCATGCTATAGATTTTAGGCGACAGACTGATTTATCAGGGAGCTCAGTGACTACTTTCATTGCAAACAAACGTGTCATTGCAAAAAGACGTTTCACTTCAAAGAACCGTTTCATTGGAAAAAAAAGCGTTATCGGGCAAAAAAGCATAGCGGGACAAAAAAACAGTTTTGCTGGCTGTGGTGCGCCACGGTACCGCTTTCTTGGCCTGATGTGCGCGCTGCTCATGTTGGCATCGGAGAGCCAGGCGGCGAATGTGCGCCTGCAAGTCATGGGGCTGGAAGGGCAATTACAAAAAAATGTGCGGGCACGTTTGTCCACCATTGCGAGCGATGAGGTGAATGCCGATGGGCGTTTCCGCTCACGCGTCGATGAAGCGATCCGTCAGGGATTGCGTGCGCTCGGCTATTACGATCCACAGATCGGTTTCGAATTCCGCCCTGCCGTTAATGGCGGGCGACCCGTACTGATTGCTACCGTCACGCCCGGTGAGCCGGTAAAAATTGCCGGGGTGAATATCACCCTGCACGGTGGTGCTCACGACGATAAAGATTACCAGCAACTGGTTAAAGACGATCGCCCCGAAATCGGTTCGGTGCTGAACCACGGCGATTTCGATCGTTTTAAAAGCGGGCTGAACGGTTTATCATTACGCAAAGGCTATTTCGATGCGCGCTTCCAGAAAAGCCAGCTTGGCGTGATGCAGGAAGAGAGAGAAGCGTTTTGGGATATCGATTTCTATAGCGGTGAACGCTATCGCTTTGGTGCCGTACATTTTCAGGGCGCACAAATCCGCGAGGATTATCTGCAAAATCTGGTGCCGTTTCATGAAGGTGATGTGTATACCAGTGAGGATCTCGGTGAGTTAAATCGCCGCCTCTCCGCGACGGGGTGGTTTAATTCCGTCGTGGTGTCGCCCGATTTCGACCAGTCAAAAAGCACCAAGGTGCTTCCGTTGGAAGCCGTGGTGACGCCGCGAACCCGTAACCGTATCGAAACCGGAGTCGGCTATGCCACAGATGTTGGCCCACGCTTTAAAACAACCTGGAATAAGCCTTGGGTGAATTCATGGGGCCACAGTCTGGAAAGCAGCCTCAGCGTGTCTGCGCCGGAGCAATCGCTCGATTTTAGCTACAAAATCCCCTTACTGAAGAATCCGCTTGAGCAGTATTACCTGCTGCAAGGTGGCTTCAAACGTGAAGATCTCAACGATACCAAATCGGATGGTACGACATTGAACGTCGCCCGCTACTGGGATCTTTCCAGCGGTTGGCAACGGGCGATTAACCTGCGCTGGAGTCTCGACCACTTTACGCAGGCGAGCGTAACGGATACCACGATGTTGATCTATCCGGGTGTCAGCATTAACCGAACCCGTCAACGCGGTGGGTTGATGCCGGTGTGGGGCGATACACAGCGTTATTCCATCGATGTTTCAGACACCCTCTGGGGATCGGACATTGATTTTGCCGTAGTTCAGGCGCAAAACGTCTGGATTCGTACGCTGGCGGATAAACACCGCTTTGTTGCGCGTGGCAATCTGGGTTGGATTGAGACCAATAATTTCTCCCGCGTTCCGCCTTCACTGCGTTTCTTTGCCGGTGGCGATCGCAGCATTCGTGGGTATAAGTACAAATCTATTTCACCGCGCGATAGCGATGGCAAACTGACCGGTGCGTCCAAGCTGGCGACCGGCTCGCTCGAATACCAATACAACGTGACGGGAAAATGGTGGGGCGCGGTTTTTGTTGATTCAGGTGAAGCAGTGAATGACATCAAACAGAGTAACTTCAAGACCGGCACGGGCGTCGGTGTACGCTGGGCCTCTCCGATTGGCCCGGTGAAACTTGATGTCGCCATGCCGATTGGTGATGCAGAGAAGAAGAATGATGTGCAGTTCTATATCGCGCTGGGGCCTGAATTATGATGGATGGGAAAAACGAAAAAAAAACACAGGATCCGGTGACAGAAGAAAACGTCGCGCAAGATCAAGATAATGCACCGGCGCCGCCAGTACGCAAAGGGCGCTGGTGGAAAAGGATTGGCATTGGCTTCATCGCTTTCTTATTGCTGCTCATTGTTGGGCTGGGGCTACTGGTGGGCACCACGCCGGGACTGCATCTGTTGTTGAATACTGCCGCACGCGTAGTGCCAGGGCTGGAGATTGCCAGCATGAGCGGTGGCTGGCGTGATTTAACGTTGAAAAATGTTAGCTACGAGATGTCGGGTGTGACGGTAAAGAGCGAGGAGTTTCATCTGTCGCTCGCGTTGGGCTGTCTGCGTAAAAGTCAGCTGTGCATCAATGACCTGTCAGCGAACCGCGTCGATGTGGCCGTGGATACTAACGCCTTGCCAGCGGAGGAAGCGCCGCCACCGCCTTCGACGCCAGTAACGGAAATCTCTGCGCCGTTCCCGATTTTACTGCGTCAGCTAACGCTCAGTAACGTTCAGGTTACCGTGGATGACACGGCGGTTTCTCTGGGTGAATTCCGTACGGGTATGCAATGGGAAGGGCGCGCCCTGACGCTGTTGCCGACCAAAATCAGCGCGTTGCTGGTGGCGTTGCCGAAAACCCCCGTTGACGTGCTGGAAGATGGCAAAGTGACGGCGGCGGAAATGGCGTCTGTCGTTAAAGAAACCGCGAAGAGCGTGCGTGATGCCGCTGAACAAGGTTCATCGCAAACCGTTCATATCGATCAAACGCTGCAAATCGATAAAGCGTTAGAAGCAAATAATACGGTCGCGACCGCCACAACGACGTCACCGATACCGACAGCATCGACGCCAAAAACAGATAGCGCCTCTGACAAGCCGACAGTCCCTGAACAGCCGCTGGGGGAACGCCTGAGGGAGCTGTTCTCCAAACCGTTATTGCCTGATTTACCGCAGTTTACGTTGCCGCTGGATCTAAACGTCGTTGAGATTCACGGTGAACAACTGCGACTGACGGGCGATCGGGACATTGTGATTAATAACCTGTTTGTGCAGGCATCGACCCAGCAACAGCATTTGCGGCTGGATAAGCTGATCGTGCAATCGCCGCAGGGTGGATTGAATGTACGCGGTGAGGCGACACTCAGCGAGAGCTGGCCTGTCTCGCTGACGGCGAACGGCGTGCTGAATGTCGAACCGCTCAAAGGTGAAACGCTGAAACTAGCGGTCGATGGTGGCCTGCGCGAACAGTTGAATGTGGCGCTGAACCTCTCGGGGCCGCAGCGCGCTCAACTGGATGTACAAACCAAACTGGCAGAAGCCGGGTTGCCGCTGGCGTTGACGCTGCAAACCGAGCGCGTGCGTTGGCCGCTGACGGGCGCCACGCAGTATCAGGCCAGTAACGTCAGGCTGCGTTTTAACGGTAAAGCGACCGACTATGCGCTGTCGCTGCGCGGCGATCTGAGCGGGGCGGATCTTCCCCCCGCGACGCTGCTGCTGGATGGCAAAGGCAACGAACAGCAGTTTACGCTGAGCCGCCTGCGGCTGTCGGCGTTGCAGGGCAATGCCGATCTGAGTGCGCTTATCGACTGGAGCAAAGCGATTAGCTGGCGCAGTGAGCTGCTGCTGAACGGGATTAATACCGTTCAGCAGTGGCCTGAATGGCCTGCGAAAATTGACGGCAAGATAATAACGCGCGGCAGCGTCTATGGCGGTAGCTGGCAGTTGCAGGTGCCTGAACTGCGGCTGGATGGCAACGTGAAAGCGAATAAGCTCACGGCCAGAGGTGAATTGCGCGGTAACGCGGCGGGTCAGTGGACAATACCCGCGCTGAATCTGGCATTAGGCCGCAACCAGTTGAACGTCAAAGGCGAACTGAGCGACAAGTGGCAGTTGGATGCAGATATCAATGCGCCATCGCTAGACGGCATGTTGCCCGGTCTGGCAGGGCGCGCCCTCGGTACACTCAAGCTACGCGGCAATCTGCGTGAACCGCAGATGCTGGCGGATATCACCGCCTCCGGCCTGCGCTGGCAGGCGATGACGATTAGCCAGGTGAGAGTGGAAGGCGATGTTCGCTCCGAACAGCAAATTCAGGGCAAACTGGCTGTACGTCTTGAAGCGTTGAAGCAGGATGGCCTGAATATTGCGCTGTTGACGCTGGATGCCAGCGGCAATGAAAAACAGCACCAGCTTCGGTTGAACATGCTGGGTGAGCCGGTCGCGGGCCAGTTGGCACTTTCAGGCAGCTTCGATCGTCAGGAACAGCGCTGGCGCGGCACGCTGAACAATACCCGCTTCGACACGCCGGTGGGAGAATGGCGTCTGACGCAGGACATGGCGCTGGATTACCTGAACACGCAGCAGAAAATCACCATCGGCACGCACTGTTGGCGTAACCCGAACGCAGAGCTCTGCGTACCGAAGGCGATTGAAGCCGGACCGAGCGGGCAGGCGAGCATTCGACTGAATCGCTTCGATCTCGCGATGTTGAAGCCGTTACTGACGGCGGATACGGTGCTGGCCGGTACGTTCACTGGTGGCGCGGATATCAGTTGGCAGGCGGGACAAGGCTTACCGCAGGCGAAAGTCTCGCTGGTGGGCAACGGCGTGAGCGTTCGTCAGCAGATGCAAAGCAACACGCTGCCGATTGATTTCGACACCTTTACGCTGAATGCGGGGTTCGATCGCGGGCGGGCACAGCTTGGCTGGCTGATGGCGATCCGGGAGAACGGGCGCTTTAGCGGTGATATCCAGGTCAGCGATCTTCAGGGGCGGCGCAATCTTGGCGGCAGTGTCACGATCAACAATATTTCGCTGGCGTTGCTCAACCCTGCTTTGAGTAAAGGTGAAAAAGCGGCGGGTATACTGAATGCGAACCTGCGTCTGGCAGGCGATGCGGCTCGTCCTCAGCTTTTCGGCCAACTAGTGCTGGAACGGTTGGATATTGATGGCAACTGGATGCCTATTGATTTGACCAATGGTCGGCTGGCGGTGAACTTTAGTGGGATGTCGTCAACGTTACAAGGTTTCCTGAAGACAGATAATGGGCAGTTGAACCTCGGCGGGAGTGCCGACTGGTCGCGGCCTGATGCCTGGCGTGCGCGGATCGCGGCGAAAGGCCAGAAGCTACGCGTGACGGTTCCACCGATGGCGCGGCTGGATGTTTCGCCAGATATTGTTTTCGAAGCCACGCCACAGCTGTTTGCGTTGAACGGTTCCGTTAGTATTCCGTGGGCGCGCATTGTGGTTAAAGACATGCCGGAAAGCGCCGTAGCGGTGTCGTCGGATGAAGTGATGCTGGACGCTCAGGGACAGCCGCTGAAAAAAGCCAGCGCCGCGATTCCGATTAACAGCAACCTCACCATCCGCGTCGGCAATGATGTGCGACTGGATGCGTTCGGGTTGGCTGCCCGCCTACAGGGCGATCTGAAAATGGTTCAGGACGAGCGCGGACTGGGGCTAAACGGACAAATCGATATTCCGTCCGGCCGCTTTAAAGCCTATGGGCAGGATTTGATCGTCCGTAAAGGGCTGATTTTGTTTTCCGGCCCGCCGGATCAGCCGATCCTGAATATCGAAGCCATTCGTAACCCAGACAATACCGCTGATGATGTCACCGCTGGCGTGCGCGTCACCGGCATGGCCGCCACGCCGAAGCTGGAAGTCTTTTCCGATCCGGCCATGTCGCAGCAGGAAGCGCTCTCTTATCTGCTGCGTGGACAAGGTTTGGACAGCGGTGGAACAGATAGCTCGGCAATGACCTCAATGTTAGTTGGTTTAGGGGTTGCACAAAGTGGTCAAGTTGTGGGTAAAATCGGCGAGGCCTTTGGCGTAAGTAATTTAGCTCTGGATACACAGGGTGTTGGCGATAACTCTCAGGTTGTCGTTAGCGGCTACGTCCTTCCGGGTCTGCAAGTGAAATATGGTGTTGGCATATTCGATTCTTTGGCAACGTTAACGCTGCGTTATCGCCTGATGCCAAAGCTATACTTGGAAGCGGTGTCTGGAATTAGCCAGGCATTAGATGTGCTCTATCAGTTTGAGTTTTAGCGATGCGAATTATTGTTTACGGCAGTTTACGACGCAAACAGGGAAATAGTCATTGGATGACAAATGCGCAATGGCTAGGGGATTGTCAGCTCGCAGGTTTCGAGTTGTACAATCTCGGCCATTATCCGGCAGTGGTTCCTGGTGATGGCGAAATCCATTGTGAGGTTTATCGCATTAGTTCGTCGATTTTGACGGAACTGGATGCGTTAAAACGAGATGGTCACGAATATCAGCGTGAGCTGATTTCCACGCCTCTGGGCAGTGCCTGGATCTACCTGTACAAACACTCTGTTGCAGGGTTGACGCGTATAGCCAGCGGTGACTGGCTGAAGCGTAATGAAGAAGATGAGGCTGAAGGCGAGTAGCCAATCAGTCCATCGTCGTCATAAATAAAAACACCGCGTAAGGCGGTGTTTTTGATCGTGCGATATTTTGAGCCCGTAAGGCTGAGGAATCCCCAGAAAACAAGACAGGCATAGAGTTTTATGATC
>NZ_JBJXVK010000027.1:0-73393 GCF_046159765.1 Pectobacterium artocarpous | reverse complement strand
TCAGTGGAGGCGCATTATAGGGACTTCTCGGCGGCTGACAAGCGCTAAATGCAAATTATTTTCCAACCGTTCAAAAACAAACCAAAAGACACCATTTCGCATACTTCATATACAGAAAGTGAACATAATCCGAGCTCGCCGTGTAAAAACGGGGGCATCAATTAACGAATGCCCACGTTTATCACTTACCGTTTCACTCACATACTTATTGCCGTGCCACTATCTGTTCACCTTCAACATCTAATGTGATCGGTTTACCGGGTATCAATTTCCCCCCCAGTATCTGCTGAGCAAGTGGGTTCTCTATCAGTTGCTGTATCGCTCTTTTAAGCGGGCGTGCACCATAGACAGGATCAAACCCAACTTCTCCGAGCATATCTAAAGCCTCATCCGTCACCGTGACGCTATATCCACGCTCTTCAAGGCGTTTGTATAGTCTCTGAAGCTGAATTTGTGCGATCGACGTAATGTGTGCTCTTCCCAGTGGGTGGAAGACCACGACTTCATCGATACGGTTAATAAATTCAGGGCGGAAGCTGTGGCTAACAACTTCAAGCACCATGTCTCTCATTTCGGTGTAGCCGCGCTCACCAAAACGCTCCTGAATAAGGTCTGATCCCAGGTTTGACGTCATGATGACCACAGTATTACGGAAATCGACCGTTCTGCCCTGACCATCAGTAAGGCGACCATCATCCAATACCTGAAGCAGGATATTGAATACATCAGGATGTGCTTTTTCGATCTCATCCAGCAAAATGACCGAATAAGGACGACGGCGCACAGCTTCTGTTAGATATCCCCCCTCTTCGTAACCAACATATCCAGGAGGCGCACCGACCAAACGTGAAACTGAGTGTTTCTCCATAAACTCAGACATATCGATACGGACCATGGCGTCGTCATTGTCAAAAAGGAACGTCGCCAGTGTTTTGCAAAGCTCCGTTTTCCCGACGCCTGTTGGACCAAGGAACAGGAACGAACCAATTGGACGATTAGGGTCGGATAGCCCCGCCCGGCTACGACGGATAGAATTCGCTACCGCTTCGACGGCTTCGTTCTGCCCGATCACACGCTGATGCAGCTCATCTTCCATTCGCAATAATTTTTCTTTCTCACTTTCCAACATGCGAGAAACAGGAATCCCTGTCCAACGCGCCAACACATCCGCGATTTCAACATCCGTTACTCGATTACGCAGCAAATGCATCGTTTTGCCTTCCTGCTGCGTTGCTGCTGCCAACTGTTTCTCTAGCTCAGGGATTTTGCCGTATTGCAGCTCAGACATTCTCCCCAGATCGCCCTGACGGCGAGCCTGCTCCAGCGCGATTTTCGCCTGCTCTAAAGACGCTTTAATATTCTGAGTTCCCGTAAGTGATGCTTTTTCTGCTTTCCACTCTTCTTCTTGCTGGGAGTATTCGCGTTCTTTTTGGTCGAGTTCCGCACTCAATAATTCAAGCCGCTTTTGGCTGGCTTTATCAGATTCTTTTTTCAGCGCCTGTTGCTCCAGTTTTAACTGGATGATCCGGCGCTCAAGCCGATCGAGGGGCTCGGGTTTCGAATCAATCTGAATACGAATACTGGATGCCGCTTCATCAATCAGGTCAATCGCCTTATCGGGCAATTGACGATCCGCAATATAGCGATGTGAAAGCATTGCTGCCGCCACAATCGCCGGGTCAGTGATTTGTACATGATGGTGCAACTCATAGCGCTCTTTCAGTCCGCGCAAAATTGCAATCGTGTCTTCAACGGTAGGCTCCGCGACAAACACCTTCTGGAAACGGCGCTCAAGAGCTGCATCTTTTTCAATATATTGCCGATACTCATCCAGCGTTGTCGCCCCGACGCAATGCAGCTCACCACGAGCCAACGCAGGTTTTAGCATATTGCCGGCATCCATCGCGCCATCGGCTTTACCCGCGCCGACCATCGTATGGAGTTCATCAATAAACAAAATGACGTTGCCTTCCTGCTTAGACAGATCGTTGAGCACGCCTTTTAAGCGCTCTTCAAACTCACCACGGTATTTCGCACCGGCCACCAGCGCGCCCATATCCAGCGACAGTACGCGCTTGTTTTTCAGACCTTCAGGCACTTCACCATTAACGATACGCTGGGCTAATCCTTCTACTATCGCGGTTTTACCCACGCCGGGTTCACCAATTAACACTGGGTTATTTTTGGTTCGACGCTGCAAAACCTGAATCGTGCGGCGAATTTCTTCATCACGCCCGATCACAGGATCGAGTTTGCCTAGTTCCGCACGTTCTGTGAGATCAATCGTGAATTTCTTCAATGCCTGGCGCTGATCTTCAGCCCCCTGATCGTTCACTTGCTCCCCTCCTCTCACTTGATCAATCGCGTTTGTTACCCCTTGCTGCGTAACACCCGCCTTTTTCAATATATCCCCCAACGTGCCACGTGACTCCAACGCAGCAAGCACGAAAAGTTCCGAAGAGATAAAGGTATCGCTACGCTTTTGCGAAAGTTTGTCACACATATTCAATACACGGACTAACTCGCTCGAAGGTTGGACATCACCATCTGTGCCTTCAACCTGAGGCAAACGAGTGATTGCCAGGTCGATTTCGGTTTTCAGGTGATTAGGATTGGCTCCGGCAACAGTCAGAAGTGGACCAACCGTTCCGCTATCCTGATGCAGCAAAGCACTCATCAAATGAAGTGGTTCAATAAACTGGTGGTCATGCCCGAGAGCGAGAGACTGGGCATCAGCAAGAGCAAGTTGGAATTTGTTGGTAAGACGATCCAGACGCATAACTCCTCCCATACACTGGTCAAAATTGCTACTGGAGATTAAATGAGGTCATCCCTCAAAAATTTCAAGGTTATTTTGCCAGTCGTGATGGGATTTAAACGCTACTTGTCCTGGATCGTCTTAATTCAATAGGTTATATCAGCCAGATTAAACTTGCCATACGGCCAGTCACGCCATCACGCCGATAAGAGAAAAATCTGTGAGGTTCGCTCACTGTACAGGCACTTCCACCAAAAATTTGCGTTACCCCTGCGGCGCGTAAACGCAAACTTGCCAGTTGGTAGATATCGGCAAAAAATTTATTTCCTTCAGGCCGAAATGCCGAAGCCGCACCAGCATCATGCTGAATAAATGCGTCTCTCACTTCAGGGCCGACTTCAAAAGCATCAGGCCCGATAGCAGGGCCCAGCCACGCCATGATCTGCGTAGGCTGCGCACGAAAACAGGCTAACGTTTCTTCCAGCACCCCCGCGTATAATCCACGCCAACCAGCATGCGCAGCAGCCACTTCATCGCCATTGATTGCACAAAAAAGCACGGGTAGGCAGTCAGCCGTCATCACCGCACAGACCAGCCTTTTCTTATCCGTGTAAGCAGCATCACCGCAAACGGACGCAGGGGACATCTCTCCAATACGAATTACATCGGTGCCATGAATCTGTTCCAACCAATGCGGCATGGCTGGGAGACCAGCCATCTCCACCAACACTTGCCGATTTGCGGTAACGTGTGCAGGCTCATCACCTACATGATTCCCCAAATTCAGCGAATCATAAGGTGCAACACTACGTCCACCAACACGCGTCGTACTACAAGATTTCACACTGTCTGGCAAAGGCCAGTCGGGGTATATCAGCATAGTCCGTCACCTCTATAAATCGGCATTTATCGTATTGAATTCATTACCAGTCGAGCTGATCTTTAAATTCTTCGGTATCGGCTTTCAGCGCCTCAATCAGATCGACCATATCCTGCGGCAATTCTGCATGCCATTCCATGTGAATGCCGGTAATAGGATGGTAGAAGCGTAACATGGTGGCATGCAGCGCCTGACGATCGAAACCACGCAGCGTCTCAATGAACTCTTCCGAAGCGCCTCTTGGTGGACGAGGACGACCGCCGTATAGCTGATCACCAACTAGAGGATGGCTAATGTGCGCCATATGAACACGAATCTGATGGGTGCGCCCCGTTTCCAGACGCAACCGCAAACGGGTGTGCGCACGAAAATGTTCCATGATGCGATAATGTGTCACAGCAGGCTTGCCCATCGGGTGCACCGCCATGTGAGTTCGCTTGGTTGCGTGGCGAGCGATAGGCTGATCGACCATGCCGCCCGCAGTCATCGAGCCAATCGCAACGGCTTCATACTCACGGGTAATTTCACGCGCCTGTAACGCCTCAACTAAACGCGTCTGTGCTGGGACGGTTTTCGCGACCACCATGAGCCCTGTCGTATCTTTATCAAGTCGGTGCACAATACCGGCACGGGGCACATCGACAATCTCAGGATAGTGATGCAGCAAGGCATTCAATACCGTGCCATCCGGGTTACCCGCTCCGGGGTGAACCACCAGATCTCTGGGTTTGTTGATGACCAGGATGTCCTGATCTTCATACACGATATCCAGCTTGATATCTTGCGCTTCCCAGCGGGCTTCTTCCTCAATCAATGCATCAATAGCTACCGATTCGCCGCCAAGTACTTTCTCTTTTGGCTTATTGGTGACATTGCCGTTAATCTGTACCCGATTCTCAAGAATCCACTCTTTTATGCGGGATCGTGAATAATCAGGGAACAATTCGGCCAAAGCCTGATCTAAACGTTGTCCGAGTTGAGATTCGGCCACCGTTGCGGTGAGTTGTACTTGTTGTGCCATATTATGCAGCTTCTTCGTTAACGTTGGGTTTTGACGGCGACGCCGTTTAAAATAATGTACTATTGTAGCTGGTCTAAATCGGGAGCTTAACGGACAGCCTCCCGGAATAACATTCTGAGGATAATCAAAACGTCATGACGCGTATGAAATATCTGGTGGCTGCCGCCACGTTGAGCCTGGCGCTGGCTGGTTGCTCCAGCAATTCCAAAGATGCGGTTCCTGATAGTCCGCCATCTGAAATCTATGCCAATGCTCAACAAAAACTGCAAGACGGCAACTTTAAAGCAGCCATCACGCAGTTGGAAGCACTGGATAACCGGTATCCGTTTGGTCCCTACTCGCAGCAAGTACAGTTGGATTTGATATACGCCTATTACAAATCCGCAGAGCTGCCACTGGCTCAAGCTTCTATTGACCGCTTCCTGCGACTCAACCCAACACACCCAAACGTGGATTATGTCCTGTACATGCGCGGCCTTACCGACATGGCGCTGGATGATAGCGCGTTACAAGGCTTCTTCGGCGTCGATCGTTCCGATCGCGATCCGCAATATGCCCGCACCGCATTTCGGGATTTCAGCAGGCTCATTCAGGGATACCCGAACAGTCAATACGCTACCGACGCAAACAAGCGTTTGGTTTATCTCAAAGAGCGTCTGGCCAAATATGAGCTTTCTGTCGCGCAATACTACACGAAACGCGGCGCTTATGTGGCAGTAGTTAATCGCGTTGAGCAAATGCTGCGTGATTACCCAGATACTCAGGCAACGAAAACGGCCTTACCGTTGATGGAAAATGCCTACCGTGAACTGCAACTGGCCGCACAAGCGGACAAAGTCGCAAAAATCATCACCGCTAACCCGACATAAACGATTAGCGTCTCCCCAATAATGAGACGGCAGCTTCGGTTGCCGTTTTTTTACGGGTCGATCAATTCGCTTATACTTGCTGGATGAACAGAAAAACAGGTTGGCGGGAGTCAACAACAGCGCGGTAACGTCAATACATCCTGTCAATAATGGCACAGGCCAAATGCCCCCTCAAGCACTTCCCTCCGATTCCCAATGGTGCCTCACAAATCGTGTTTTCTTGACAAAAAGTGACAAAAAAAAGCGATCAATATCACGCTTTTTGTCGCAACTCTCTGTATGCTGAAATCCTCCAAGACGGACATAGGCAGAGAGGTAAGTTTATATGACTATTAATATTACCAGTAAGCAAATGGATATCACCCCCGCAATTCGTCAACATGTCAAAGACCGTCTTTCTAAGCTGGATAAGTGGCAAACCCACCTGATTAACCCGCATATTATTCTGTCAAAAGAACCTCAGGGTTTTGTCGCCGATGCTACTATCAGTACGCCGAATGGCCCACTGGTTGGCAGCGCCAAACATGACGATATGTATGCCGCCATCAACGAGCTGATTACTAAACTCGAACGTCAGTTGGACAAACTTCAACATAAAGGTGAGGCCAGACGCGCAGTCGCTAGCGTCAAAGAAGCTAATCTTCAGCCGACCCAAGAAGAGTAACTCACTCTCTTTATTTCAATATAACGCGCCTGAGGGCGCGTTTCTGCATTCTCGCGCCCGTAACCCACGTCCTAAAGCGCCAACGCGATGCATGGTTTAACATTGCGCGCGGCGATTTTGTATTGACAGGATGAAAAGCCAACAGTTACCTTACCTGCTAAGAATCTGGATTTTTCCTGACTAACCGAGCACACATGACAAATAAACTGTTTTTCTTCGTATTCTTTTTCACCTTCCCCTGATTTGGGAGGCGATTCGTCGTAAGAGCAAGAATACGAAGACGAACAAAAAAGCCTCCTGACCAGGAGGCTTTTTTTATATAAGAACATAAGGCAGGTAATAGCATCATGACAGACACCCCATTACTGGCACTGCGAGAACGCATCAGCGCATTGGATCTGCAATTAATTGAATTGTTGGCACAAAGACGACAGCTGGCGCTGGACGTTGCCCACAGCAAATTACATTCACATCGCCCGATTCGTGACAAAGAGCGTGAACGTGATTTACTGGACAAGCTGACAGCCGCTGGGAAAAAACATCATCTTGATGGTCACTATATTACCCGTTTATTTCAGCTCATTATTGAAGATTCGGTACTGACTCAGCAGGCTCTTTTACAGCATCACCTTAACCAGACAACGCCACACTCTGCTCGTATCGCGTTTCTCGGTCCGAAAGGGTCTTATTCTCATCTTGCCGCGCGCCAATATGCCGCGCGACACGTCGAGCAACTCATCGAATGCGGTTGCCAAAAGTTTCAGGACATCGTCAATATGGTGGAAACAGGGCATGCAGATTATGCCGTTCTACCAATTGAAAACACCAGTTCCGGTTCAATCAATGACGTTTACGACCTGCTGCAACACACGGGATTATCCATTGTCGGCGAATTAACCAACCCGATAAATCACTGCGTCCTGATAGCTACCGATACGTCGCTGGAGCAGATCGAAACGGTTTATAGCCACCCGCAACCATTCCAGCAGTGCAGCCATTTCATCAATCGTTTTCCGCACTGGAAGATTGAATATTGTGAAAGCACCGCTGCCGCAATGGAAAAAGTGGCGGCACTCAACTCGCCAAAAGTAGCGGCACTCGGCAGCGAAGCCGGTGGTCAGCTCTATCAGTTGCAGGTTCTGGAACACAATCTGGCAAATCAGTCGCAAAACATCACCCGCTTCATTATATTAGCGCGTAAGCCGATTGATGTGACAGAACAAGTGCCAGCCAAAACCACACTAATTATGGCAACCGGACAGCAGTCCGGCGCACTGGTGGAAGCCCTGCTGGTGTTACGTGATAACGGCATAGTGATGACCAAACTGGAATCCAGACCCATCAACGGCAATCCGTGGGAAGAAATGTTTTATCTTGATGTGCAGGCCAATCTGCGCAGCGATGCCATGCAAAAAGCGCTAAAAGGATTAGCCCCTATCACCCGCTCATTAAAAGTGTTGGGCTGTTATCCCAGTGAAAATGTTGTCCCTGTCGATGTGAACGAATAGTCGATGTAAACGAATCATTGAGAAAGCCATCCAGGTATCCACCGGGATGGCTTCTCGAACACAATTCCAATATCGGACACAATTCAAATATCAAACACAACCCAAAGCTCAGACGTACTCACTGACGAATATCGTTTGCCTGACGCAAAAGCACCCGGCTCTCCGCTTGGAAGCGTTTAGCATAGTCGCCAAACCAGTGTTCGACTTTTTTGAAGCTGTTAATAAACTCGGCTTTATCCGTCTGCTCCAGTAACGTAATCGCTTCGCCAAAGCGTTTGTAATAACGCTTAATCAACGCCAGATTATCCTCTGAAGACATAATAATATCGGCATAAAGCTGCGGGTCCTGTGCAAACAGGCGCCCAACCATGATCAACTCCAGACGATAGATTGGCGATGACAGGGCGAGTAGCTGATCAATCTGCACATTCTCTTCGGCTAAATGCAGGCCATAAGCAAATGTCGCAAAATGACGCAGCGCCTGAATGAACATCATGTTCTGATCGTGTTCAACCGCGCTAATGCGATGCAAGCGCGCGCCCCATACCTGAATCTGTTCCAGCAACCACTGGTAAGCTTCCGGCTGACGGCCATCGCAATAGACGACAACCTGCTTGGCAAGGCTACCACTGTCTGGCCCGAACATAGGGTGCAAGCCAAGCACCGGACCACGATGTGCCGCCAACATCGCCTGAAGTGGGCCATTTTTCACCGATGCCAGATCAACCAAAATACAGTCATCCGGCAAAGCTGGCAGTCGGGCAATAACCTGTTCAGTAACGTGAATCGGCACGCTGACAATCACCAGACCGGCATCAGACAACAGTTCATCCGCGCGCGGCCAGTCATCCTGATCCAGAATCCTTACCTGATATCCCGACAACGTCAGCATTTTTTCAAACAGATTACCCATCTGACCGCGGCCACCGATGATGACAGCCGGACGCAACTGTGGGCACAGTGTCTTAAAGCCTTTGTCATTTTCGCTGGTATAGGATTCGCGCATGGTACGTCGCAGGATATCTTCGATGAGATCCGGCGGAACCCCCATCGATTCCGCTTCTTTGCGACGTGAGCTGAGCATGGCCGCTTCACGATCGGGCGCATAAATGGGCAATCCATAGCGGCTCTTCACTTCCCCCACTTCCTCCACCAAACGCAACCGACGTGATAACAGCGCGACAAGCTCCTTATCTACCTCATCTATCTGATCACGTAATGCGGTCAGTTCAGCTACCATATCTTGTTACTCTCCTGAATGTTTCACACGCGCAGCACTCAGATCTTGATGAACGGAACGCAGCAACGCTTCTGTACTTTCCCAACTGATGCAGGCATCCGTGACCGATACCCCGTAACGCATATCTGAACGCGGTTGTTCTGAAGACTGGCTCCCCTCGTTAAGATGGCTTTCCAACATCAATCCTATGATGGAACGATTTCCCGCCTTGATTTGTTCAATCGCCGATTCAACAACAAGTGGCTGGCGGCGGTAATCTTTATTCGAATTTCCGTGGCTACAATCTATCATCAGCGCAGGTCTCAGTCCCGCATCCTGCATCTGTTTTTCACATTCAGCGACATCCTGCGCACTGTAATTGGGTTTTTTACCGCCGCGCAGAATTACGTGACCATCGGCGTTCCCCTGCGTTTGCAGCAGACAGACCTGTCCGGTTTGATTAATACCCACAAAGCGATGCGGCATTGCGGCCGCTCTCATCGCGTTAATCGCCGTTCCCAGGCAGCCATCCGTACCATTTTTGAACCCGACAGGCATTGACAGGCCGGAAGCCATTTCACGGTGCGTTTGTGATTCAGTTGTACGTGCGCCGATAGCGGACCAACTGAACAGGTCTCCCAGATACTGCGGACTATTTGGATCGAGCGCTTCTGTCGCTAGCGGTAGCCCCATATTCACCAGTTCCATCAACAGTCCACGCGCGATGTGCAGCCCAGACTCCACATCAAATGAACCATCCATGAACGGATCGTTAATCAGCCCTTTCCAGCCGACGGTAGTACGCGGTTTTTCAAAATAAACGCGCATCACAATGTAAAGGCGATCGTTTAACTCCTCGGCGAGCGACCGTAAGCGGCGAGCGTACTCCAGCGCAGCATCTGTATCATGAATCGAGCAAGGCCCACAGACGATCAGCAACCGCTCATCACGGCCATGAATGATATCCGCAATGGTTGCTCTCGCTTGCGCAATATCGCGCTGCTCTGCAGCGTTAAGCGGAAATTTGGCTTTCAATTCATCGGGAGTAATTAAAACCTGTTCTGCACTGATATTAATATTGTTAAGTGAATCTTTTTGCATGATCCCATTCCTGAAAAGTTCGGTATGCTCGCGACGGTTTGTACAACCCATTATCTGCACAACCTACGCGTGATGTTTACACCATAACACGATCCGTAAAGATTTAAATCCACCAAGTGTAAATAAAAAATTACCACCCTAAATATTTTCAGAAAAGCACTATCTGCGCGCCCTATCACTTCCCGATGCAACCATGTCTATCTCCGGTGTGAATAATGGTAGAATCACGCCAACAAGGGGGAAGGATGCTGAAAGCGATAATCATTGATGACGAACAACTGGCACGTGAAGAGCTCAGTCTGCTACTGGAAAATGAATCCGATATCACTATCATTGCGCAGTGCAGCAATGCGCTGGAGGCAATACCCGCTATTCACAGGCTACAGCCGGATGTAATCTTTCTGGATATACAGATGCCAAAAGTCAGCGGATTAGAGCTGGTTGCCATGTTAGACCCAGAAAATATGCCTTGCGTGGTCTTTGTGACAGCCTACGATGAATATGCGGTAAGAGCATTTGAAGAACATGCTTTTGATTATTTGCTGAAACCTCTGGATGCTCAGCGACTAAGCAAAACGCTAAATCGTTTACGACGCGGAAAAAGCGTAAACAAAAACGTACAAATAATTTCAGACCCCTTGCTTCGCCATATTCCCTGTAACGGACACAACCGTATTTTTTTGCTCAAAATTGAGGAAGTCGAGTATCTTTGTTCGGAACTTAGCGGTGTGCACGTCGTGGGCGTCAGCCAGTCTGGTTATACCCAGCTTTCACTGAAAACGCTGGAAGAGAAAACGCCTTTCGTCCGTTGTCATCGTCAATATATGGTTAACACAGAGCAACTAAAAGAAATCCAGTTAATGGAAAACGGTGCAGCAGAAGTATTGACGCACACGGGAAAACACATCCCCGTCAGCCGCCGCTACCTCAAGCTACTGAAAGAAAAACTGGGCATCGCCTGACAGCAATGCCTCTTCAGGCCAATGGCCAGCACATTGAAGGTTTGATGATGAAATACAGTTATGTCTTGGCTGTAATCCTTTTAATAACAGCGTGCCAAAGCAATGTCCCCTTGCCCACTAAAAGTGAGTCAGGATTTTGGTACGAAGCAGGTTATCAGGATGCAACCTCTGGCATGGTCGTAAAGGACGATAGCACTTTACAGGAATGGTTTGGTAATCCGCAGATCGACCGTGAAACCTACCTGCGTGGTTACCAGGCCGGACAATCGGCTTTTTGCGGTACAGATAACATGGAAGAATGGGGAAAAGCAGGGAAAAACTTTCCCGCCAGCTGCGATGGCGTAGAGAATGCAGAAACGCTGCGAACTTACTGGCAACAAAGCCTGCCCTAATCTCCTCTGAAGATAAGGCGATGGCCCATACTTATCAGCGAGTTAGCTGACCAAAAACGATTGATCATCGCATCTGGTAACAATTCCACTCACTTTTGTATTCGTATAGAAATACGTCAGACATACCTCACCTCTATTATCGCTCTAACAAATAATCACATTAAGTTATTAATAACCTAATGCAGGGATAACGAAAAAATCATAGGTGACTGATAGTTAGTCCCATTATTCCTGATAGCAATTGATATTATGGAGTGCCCGTATGTCTGGTTCACACAAACCTTATAATCCGTCTCTGAATAACGGCTCAAGACTCTTATCACATTCAACCTCATCGCAGGAAAACCATGATGAACGAGTCGCTGCGGTAAAGAGCAGAATTATCGAGTCCGGTGACCATCCTAGCATTTCCGTAGAGGAGCAGTTGGCGATCCTAGACGCCTTTTCGCAACTTGAATTAGGCCAGTTTTTACTAAAACATCATGGGCTAAATGCGTACTGGACGCATAATGTGATAGCACATCAGCCAGCTCACTATGTGAATCCGCTCGAAGAAATCATCTACACACAACTCCCCAACGTTTTGGCGACACGCGAACGCTTCAGTATTTTTCAACGCCTGCTTCAAGCACGCTTACGCTCCAATGCCGTCATGGTATCCGTTCCCTGCGGCGTCATGGCGGACTTACTGCTGCTGGACTATACGCGGCATCAAGATGTGAAATTAATCGGGATCGACCTGGATAGACAGGCGCTGGAAGAGGCTTACAAACTTGCCAGTCAGCAAGGGCTGGAAAACCAGATATCGTTGGTTCTAACTGATGCCTGGACGATTGATTTGGCCGCACAAGCAGATGTGATTACCAGCAACGGACTCAATGTTTATGAGCAAGATGATGGCAAAGTGACAGAACTTTACCGCGTGTTCTATTCGGGACTGAAACCTGGCGGCACGCTGATAACCAGCTTTATGACGCCTCCTCCTTCGCAATCGCAAGACTCCCCTTGGACAAACGCTGACCCGAAATTGCTGGCGCTCCAATATATTCTTTTCTCACGCATTATCGGAGTAACGTGGACAGCGTTCCGTACCCACAAACAAACGCAATCGCAGTTAGAACGGGCCGGATTTACAGATATTCAGTTTATTAACGATCGTATGCACATGTACCCAACGGTCATCGCTAATAAGCCGTACTGAACAGGATAAAAACGGCATCAACACGATATTTTGATCGCCGTAACCGATCAATACTGGAAAATTGATCTGTATAAACGTTTATAAAATGACCACATGTGATGTCATTATGGTACTGAAATTCAAACAATAATGATGGCACCAGGGAAAGCAAAGCCCACCCAAAAGGTGGGCTTTTTACTACTGAAACAAAGGATGTCTTAGTCACAGCCATTAAGTAATGCATGCATATCCCTGAGAGATAACACAATGCATTTTCACCATCGCTTTACCGCCAACAGACATAAAAAAAGGGGTTAGCCTTTGGCTAACCCCCTTATTCATAACAACTTTCGGATGTTGCGAAAGCGCTATCTTAGTTAAGACGCTTTTTTCAGACCTCATTTAAAAACATACATTTAATATTAAAAACAGTTAGTTAATTCAATATCTATTGAAATGCTTTGCAGTCTTTTGAAAGCTCTGCCGCCACTTTGCCGCCACTGTAACCAGCGAGGGGATTCAAGTTCGCTGCCTCCTCCAGATGGTCAGGGGCAAAGTGTGCATACCGCATTGTTTCACGAATATTGGCATGACCCAGAATGCGCTGAAGTACCAAAATGTTCCCGCCGTTCATCATAAAATGTGATGCAAACGTGTGCCGTAAAACGTGTGTGTTTTGCCCTTCAATCAGTTCAATGTTCGTTAAGGCCAGCATCTTTACAAAATCCTGATAGCACGGCTGAAACATTTTACCTTGCAACTGAACCAGTTCATCGTAAAGCCAACGTGGGATCGGCACCGTCCGGTTTTTCTTACCTTTGGTTTTGAAGAAAGTCAGCTTATACGGCGATAGCTGAGAACGGGTTAACCTTTCCGCTTCACTCCATCTTGCCCCTGTTGCCAGACATACCTTAACTATCCGTGTAAGGTAAATTTTTCCGTAGCGTTCACAGGCATCCAGCAATTGTTGGATTTGGGAAGTCGTCAGCCACGACATTTCGCGTTCGGCTTCTTTAAAGATGCGCATCCCTTCTAACGGATTAGGTAACGTCCACTCCCCTAGCCTTTTCAGCTCATTGAACATCGCGTAAAGGTATTGGTGTTCTCGGTTCACCGTGATTGGTTTAGCTATCCACATTTTGGGGTCAGAATGGTAGCCGTTATCAATTTCACCACGTAGGCGTTTATCCCGGTAATGCGCCCAGTCTTTCGCTGTCAACTTAGAGGCCACGGGGTCGCCCAACCCGTTACAGATGATACGTAGTTTACCCATGCGCGATTTACTGGCACTGAGTGCCTGCCCATGCAAATTATTCCAAAGCTCAATCAGTTCACTCAGGTTGCGGCGATCCTCTTTCTCACCCAGCCACGGTTTATCTTCAACCTCACGCATGGTGTAGGTTTCAAAGGATTCCGCTTCACCTTTTGTGTTAAACGTCTTTCTTATTCGCCGGGAGTCTCGCCCGTTTGGGTAGCACTCACACAGCCATTTCCCGTTGGGTAGTTTTCTTACCGTCATGTTATGTGATATTTAATTGTTTATTTTTTAATTAAAAGATGATGCCCATTCATAAGGGTCAAGTAATTCCCCCGTATCAATAACAATGATATTACCCTCGATTCTATTCAGCAGAAACGTGCGAGTATCCCCGACTAAATGACAGTATCCATATATATATTCATCATCAACAGATTCTACATCAACCTCACGGCGCGTGTGATTACCTATAGAATCTACATAACTAAAAGAAATACACTGTGTTTCATGCATCCCATCATGTTCTGATGATTGATTATTGTTAAAGCCAGAGGCGGATACAGGTTTACTTGATGAACCAAACTTTCTTAAAGCTGCAATTTCTTTCTTTACTTTATCTTCATCATTATTATTAACACCTTCTGATTTGGGTTTTCTCTTACTCAAATAAAATGCAGTAGCACTACCGACGATAAGCATAATAAATCCGACAGAGAAATCATCAGTTGACCGCATGGCGTCACCTGCTGTAAGGAAATACCACGCTGCTAAAACTGACTTTCCAATTTTCAAGTTTTTATCTTGCGGTTTAGAGCAAATCCCATAAATAACCCAAACTAGAACAGCAATTGAAAGTGAAAAAAATGCTGTGGAAATCACTACGTTCATTTAAATAATCCCTTACTTGTTTTTTTCCAAAGTAAAAATAACGCTGCCGTATGCTTGAATGTCGCTAATGCCACATTCAAAATTTATAGATTGGTTTGATAATTTCAGTTTTCCGCCCGGAAGTCGGACAATATCGAATACGTCATAAGAGTCATCAATATTAATGACCCATCGCCCGTTACCGATATCAGTAAGCGCGGTATCCACTCCCCACGAACTACCCAGCCCATCAATGTAAACAGGCTGAACGGAATCACTCGCAAGCAATGTGCGATCCATAGCCCAATAACCACACTCTTTTAGTTTTCCAGCGTCGAGGCGATATTTCGGTATCAGCACACTGGCGTTGGACATGTCAGGAGAAGAATCAGCAGATTCAGGGTTGGCCGTCGCTTTGCCCTTCCCCGTCGCCAGCCACTCCAAAGAGACGCCAGTATCCAGCGCGCAGGCAATCACCACATCACCGGGGAAAAAGTTACGACGAATCCATGTGCTAATCGTGGCGGTAGAAATTCCTAGCAGGTCGCCTAACTCTTTTTGTGTGCTGAATCCGTAGGCATCCATCATCCGACGCAGCACTGCTTTCCCGCCTGATGCGAGTATCTGATCGTAAAGCGGCTTGCCTTTTAAAGTCTCCGCATCGGTTTGCAAATGCGAATTATCAAATTCACCAGTAACTAACCAATTGATATCGGCACCAGTATCAAGGGCGCATTGTACGATTACATTTCCGGGAACCTGTCCACGTTGTAGCCAACCAGCCACATTGCTTTTAGATATTCCAAGTTTTTCACCTAACTCCTTTTGCATGGTAAATCCATAAGAAGAAAGGATTCTTTCGAGCACATCAGAAGCAATCGCAGATTCAATCCACATAAAAAATACCTCAAAGACCGAATTATGTATTTACAGGTACACAAAACGGATCTAAAGTGCTCCCATCTGCCAAGATGCAAGACACTGCAATCAGTTTCAATAAAACGAAGGATAATGCGATATGCAAACCGCAAAATCAACAAGTGTTACCCAAACAGCCATTACCCCAATGCTACAACCAGAACAACTGCAACACCTTGTCGCCCTGCTTGCGCCCGCGCTGCAATCAATGCTTAACGCCTCAACCGCTGATGTGATGACTATCAATGATTTCGCTAAAGTCAGCGGCGTAAGTGACCGCATTGTCTGGCAATGGTTGGATGAAGGCATTTTGCTAAGAGCGCCCACCGATAAAGCGGGAAAGAAAAAAACCCGCGTTTTAGTCAATGTTTACGCATGGCGTGAAAAGTTACGTCAGCAGGCCGTCAATTGCCGATACATCACGTCAAAAGCGTAATCAACAATTCGATTATTCAAACTAAAGGGAATTTCGGCATGTTTGATTATCAGATTTCCATACACCCACACTTTGACCGCGCCTGTCAGGCGTTCGCGTTAAAGCACAATCTGGCGAAGCTGGCCGGGCAAGTGGGCATGAATCATCAGACCTTGCGTAACAAACTGAATCCAGACCAGCCGCACAGACTGACCTGTGACGAGCTGATGACTATCACAGACGTAACCGAGGATGCGGCGCTGATCGATGGGCTTTTGGCGCAGCTTAATTGCCTGCCAGCCGTGCCAGTGAATGAGGCAAAGGCGGAACGGCTAACCACGTATGTATTGCAGGCCACCGCCGCAGTGGGCGCGGTCGCTGCTGAAAGCGTATCGGATGAGCGTATGACGCCAGCGCGTCGGCATAACGTGATCGAGAGTATCAACGCGGGTGTGCGTTACCTGTCGCTGGTCGGCTTAACGTTACAGACGCGTATTCAGGCTAACCCCGCGTTAGCGTCAACCGTAGATGCACTTAGCGGTATTAGTGCGTCGTTGAATATTGGGTGAGTAAGACATGAGTATTTTTGGATTTATTGATGCGATGCGTGCCGATTTGAAAAGCGGCAGAAAGGTCAGCATTAAAAACGCGAATGCGTTCCTAGACGATTTGGAAGAGTACGCCCGTAAAATGAGCAATGAGATTACTGAGCTGAAAGCATCAGCTCAGCCGAAAAATAATTGTTTCATTAATTTGAAGAAGGACAGCAAACACACCGCTATTTTCTGCCGTCAATATCAATCTAATGGTGTGCATGTTGGTAATATTCATTACATGGTTGAGAGCTTTGTTGATAAAAATCATGGAAGCATTGGCAGTGTCGTTGACGGTTTGGATGATTTTATTTCATCTCGATTCATTGAAGAAAAAACACCATCAAAAGATATATATGGTTGTATGCGTATTAATAAGATTGATGGCCGCATTATTATTAAATCTGATTCCATAGTGGCGATTTCTGAAATTAAAAGAAAATATGATGTAACCGCTGTTATACATCTTAATTCAGGTAAGGAATTTGATACTGGCATTTCTTATGAAAAGATTGCGTCAGTTTATTTAGATTATTTGGGAAGAGAACGCGGGACGATTAAACGCCCCGTCGGTATTTAAATGTTCCCCACAAATCCTTTAGGGCTGATGTTAGTACCTAAACTACGGTCAAATGCTTTGCCTAATTGTTTATAGAGGCTTTCAATTTCATGACGGTCATTTTCGGACAATTTGATCGGTTCAATAACGTCAAGAGTTTGTGAAAGCGTTTTATCGAGAAGATTGATTATTTCCTTTTCAATCATGATTCCCTCTTTTGTGGTTGGTTGTTTTTGGCGATTCAATCCTACCACAACACCATGCGCCGGGCATGGCTAAAACCCGGCACCTATTCGCAACCGTCTATCCGTGGGCGGTTACCAATAGGCAATTTCATCAACAACTGGAGTGTTAAAAATGAGTTTTTTTGGATTCGGAAAGAAAGTAGCAGCGGCAAAGGTTGAGCTTAAGAAAGTTGAAAACCGCGATCTGATGGAAGCCATTGTCGGCGGCTGTTTGCTGGTCGCGGCGGCTGATGGCGAAATTGAGAAAGAAGAGACAGGCAAGCTGGATCTGTTGCTGCGCTCTAACCCTCAATTGGGGCATTACGGCAATGAAATCACTCAAACTATCAGCCGCTTCACGGAACAGCTTCAGGCAGGCTTTCGCGTTGGCCGCATGAACATCTTGCGTGAAATTGATGATATCAAAAACACGCCGAAAGATGCCGAAGAGGTTTTCGTCAACATGCTGACGATTGCCGAAGCTGATGGAGAAATCGAGCCGGAAGAACAGAAGGTTCTGGAAGAGGTAGGCCGTCGTCTCGGTCTGCGTATTGAAGATTACCTGTGATGAATAAGTTACGTCTGGCCGGGGTTCTGCTGTTGGCATTTATGGGCGTCGCGGTGGATTTCTCAAGTTATCTGCTTTCTGTAGTCAGTGATGCGTTATTCATCGGCGCATTAGTTTTCATCGTCTGGTCGCCACTAATGGCCGGGTCGAAAAATCCATAAGCAGCCGTGCCGGGAATGCCCGGCACCTATTCGCAACCGTCTATCCGTGGGCGGTTACCAATAGGAAGGAGGAAAACATGCAAGCACCCGTTTCAATCGCGCCGTTCCTCTGGTGGCACCAGACGGAGACAAAGCCCGATTTTACGATCACCAAAGGAAAAGGCCGTCAGGGGATCATCATCCGTACCCGTCCGGTGAGTCGCACCCAGCGGGTTATCCGTTCTATAAAATTAGTGATACGGGGGAAAGCATGACAGCCTTTACCGTCAGCAGTATGCAGAACTTACCCGCAGGGCTGCGCAACGTGATCGGCAAGCACTTTGCTGATAGCCGCTGGCGTGAAACCTGCGCGTATTACAACAGCCTGCATGAGCGTGACCGTTTGACGATCTGCTTTCATGCGCAGATGAAAAAGAGCCAGACCGTTTACCGTCTGGAAGAGATGCCAACCGCAGAGCGTGAGCGGATTGTTTGCGCTATTGATGAACTGCGCCGGGCTTTTTCAAAGGTGCGTAGTCGGGGCGTAAATACGTCAACGTTTCTGAGTTGGTTAAATGTCGGCGAGAGAAAAACCTTATTTATGCACGCGGGGTTAACTGAAAAAGAATTTAATCAACCCTATTGGCGCATTGACGATGAATCATGCCAATGGCGTAAACCAATATTACGCGCATTAAATGAGCTTGTGAGTTTATTTGATGCAGCCCCCGACATTCTGACGGCAATTAAACCCGAAGAATATCTGAATTAAATAACCACCTGAAATTAATTAGGCGCTTAACCGCGTCGGGACTCCCTTTATCTGAGGATTATATGCACATGTATAAAACGGTAGGTCAGGAAATGCGTAGCAGAGCACGGAGCGAGATTACACAATGCATGCTTTCACGCGCCAGAGCAGAGGCGAGAGCCGATGCACACACGTCATTTTCTTCCCGTCTGGATAGACTGGCGACTCATGCCGCTATTAATGAATTAAGCAGTGTGGAAATCATCGAATTATTACGGCAGGAATCCGAAGTCTTTAATCATTCCGGTGCAAATATTAAGGCGGTGCTGTAATGGAAAACCCCGCTTATAACCGCGTTGATATCAACGGTAATTATGCAATAGCGAAAGTCGGCTATGACTTTGCGCTGGGCGAAATCAAATGCGGGAAAGAAGATGGCGATCAGCCGTATTTATCCACGCTGGCCGTTTATCAGAATCCCGTCAGCCTCATTAACGATTTTGTGCATCGTGCTATCGCCACCGAAATTTGGCGCGGCAATGTCACCGACTCAAAGAAGCTGCTGACAGAAAGCAAACGCTTTGCGGCGCTGTGCCAGTCAGCCTTTGACCAACTCAACAACGATAAGGGGCAAGAATAATGCCAGATGCTATGGACATGGTGCAGCAGCGCCAGCAAGACATGTTAGACCATCAGATCGCCAACGCCCGGAACGTCCAACGCGGCGTTTCTGCGTTTGTGTGCGAAGACTGCGATCATCCTATTCCCGAAGCGCGCCGCGCTGCCATCGACGGCGTGACCCGCTGCGCAACCTGTCAGGGTATTCACGAACTGAAAGGTAAGCATTATCGGGGTGGGTTATGAGTTCTATTTCCTTTACCTGTGGCAAGAAACAGATTTCAGTACCTAGCGAAGATGTTGCTTTTTACTTCCCGTCAATCGTCGAAAACGGCACTTTCTTTGTGACGACAAAAGATGGCAAACAGTACAGAGCAACCAGTTTAAGAGAAAATACAACTGCCCTCCGGGGCGTGTGCTCCGGCACTACGCTATGAATCATACCCTCCGGGGGCGCACCGCTCCCACACCTCCGCCACCTTTTCCCGGCAGCACCCGCGAGGCGTTCGTGGGTGCGTATCCGTGGAACGCACCGCGCCCGGCCATCGTGCCGGAAGAAAGGCAGCTTACCCGTGAGGAATGGACTCAGGGGCAAGCCGTTTTAACGAAAATTGACCAGCAACCGCACTTCCTGCGCGAAATCTGCCTGAATCGTTACGCTTACCTGAAAAAAAACAAAGGGATGCTGAGCGCTAATCGTTTTCTGATTAACAGCTTTATGCAGCGCATGTGGCCGCGTATCGATGCAATCAATGCCCGCCATGCCATGAATTGCCACGCCTCCGAGCGTTTCCTTTCTGAATCTGACGCCTATCAAACGCTACCCGGCATGAATGACAAAACGCTGGAGCGTCTGGCCGCGCGTATTTCCGACCAGATATTTTCTGCGTATGAGGAAATGAGCGATGCCATGAAAGCGGAGCGCGGCGGTCAGCCGGACGCGCTCTTTACCGACGAGGCACAAGCAGAGCTTTTCGGTCATGTCGCCAGCATGGCGCGTGCGTTCAATATCACCCCGCTTTTCTGGAAGAACTACCGCAAAGGCACGCTAAATATACGTAAAGCGATAGCCAGCCTGCGCCGAATGCTTAATGAAGAATGGTGGGTTCGCCAGCTTAAAGCCCAGCGCACACGCTGGCGTGAGGCGCTGATGATTGCCATCGGTCAGGTCAGTAAAAAGGCGTCACCGTATGCCAGCAAGATGGCGATCCGCGATGTACAGGCGCGTCGCCTCGCCAATATGGATTACCTGAAAAGTTGTGAGCTGGAGAACGTCGCAACCGGTGAACGCATCGACCTTATCGACAAAGTGATGGCAAGTATTTCTAACCCAGAAATCCGCCGTATGGAGCTGATGAGCACCATCGCCGGAGTGGAGCGTTACGCAAGCGAACAGCGAGACGTCGGGATGTTTATCACCATCACCACCCCGTCTAAATATCATCCTACTCGCGTGATCGGAAAGGGCGAAAAAGAGACAGTCCAGTTTAACCGGAACTGGGACAGTGAGGCGTTTACGCCGAAAGACGGCCAGCGCTATCTGGTCAGGATATGGGGCAAGATGCGCACCGCATTTAAAGACGCAGACCTGAAAGTTTACGGGATGCGCGTTGTCGAACCTCATCACGACGGGACGCCACACTGGCACATGATGCTGTTTTGCAAGCGCGCACATCGCCAGTCAGTCATCAATATTATGCGCCGCTACGCCCTGAAAGAAGACGGCGACGAACGCGGCGCGGCTAAGTACCGCTTTGAATGTAAGCACCTCAACAAGGGCGGTGCGACTGGCTATATCGCTAAGTACATCGCCAAAAACATTGACGGCTACGCACTCGACGGCCAACTGGATGACGAAACCGGAAAGCCACTGCGTGATGTGGCCGCCGCCGTCACAGCGTGGGCGTCAACGTGGCGTATCCCTCAATTTAAACCTATCGGTGTTCCCACGATGGGGGCTTATCGCGAGTGCCGGAGCGGCACGTTACGTAGCGTCAATCTTACTGACCAGTTTGACGAACAGGTCGAAGCGGTTCGCTTTGCTGCCGACGCTGGCGACTTTGCCGCCTACATGGCCGCGCAAGGCGGCGCGAATGTTTCCCGCGAACTGCAAACGGTGCGTGTTGCGCGCCGGGTATCTGACCAGCTCAATGAGTATGACGAAGAGGTGCAAAAGGTTGTCGGGATTTTCGCCCCGCATTTGGGTGCCGGTCATGTTTTTGAAACCCGGACAACCGAATGGCGCATCGTTTCTAAAGCCGTTGACCTTGAGCCTTTGACTTTAAAAAGCGCCTCCGGCGCGCCTCGGAGTCCTGTCAATAACTGTGGGTTGGGTTCTCAGCGGTCGGGCGCAGATGTCAAAAAACAGGCCGAAAACAGCGGCATAGCAACGACATCAGAAACCGATAACCCACCGATTGATTGGAGTGACAACGCGGCTGTGAGGGCGCTAGGAATGCGTCTACGTGAGCAATCCGTCAGGAAAAACCATAAGCAACGCGACTTTGACCCCAATAGCTTCCGCGATCCGTCACCGTCAGCCAGATTGACGGGCGAAGAACGGGAACGGATACCCCGTATCCAGCGTGATTTGATGCAGCGCGGTATCAGCGTTCAGCGCTGGGAGCTGGAAGCGCTGGCGCGTGGGGCAAAGATGAAGGTGGACGGCGAGCTTATTTCATACCCGGCGGCTGATGAGTGGCCGGGGTTTAGTAACCAGATGGAGATTTAACACGATGGCTAAGTTAACGAAGAAAGAAACGGAGTGGATAGCGGAAGTACAGGACGTTTTGAACCGTTGTCCATCACCAGAGAAAATTGGTTTCTACACCACAGGCGATTCGTATGTGTTCTTGTATGACCTGAGAAAATATAAAGATGTTGTACAAGCCATGGACTCAGGAAAAGCGTCCGACTGGTCTCCTGCGTGTCGAGTAGCAGGAGCGCACATTGAAGGTTGTATAGAATTTCCATCGCCTGTCGAATCCACAGCAGGATGAGGATTAAATAACATGCCTAAATCCCCCGCAGACCGTAAAGCCGCACAGCGCGCACGTCAGCGTGATGCTGGCGTGGTGAAGGTCGAGATTCATGTTGATGCGCAAGAGCTGGAGATGCTTAAGCGTAATTGCGCCCTGCGTCGTCCGGGACGCGATCCGTATGATATCGACGAGTACCTGACCACGTTAATTCGTCAGGATGCTGCTGCCCTACAACAAAAAATAGCCGTTCTGAATAAGCGTAACTGCCAGAAATGCGGAGAGAAATTACCCGTCGCTAAGTGCTGCCTGTCCGGTGCGTCTGAGTGTTGGAACACACAAGGCTGGCATGATTTAAAGTTGATTCTGTGACGTGTCACGGCGTGAAATGTTTAAGTGACATGTCACGCCATTTTTCATGGTGTGGAACACATAACCAATCAGTCACCCGTAGCACACGAAGTGATTGACGAAAATTTCAATATGTAAAATACTGTATACGTATACAGTATAAAATAAGGAAATGGCACCCCTTGGAAAACACGGAACACATACAAGCCGTTTTGTCGCGGGTTCAGTTAATCGCTGACATATCGTTAGTGGCTCAGTGCGATGTAGACGAATTAAAAACCGCGATGTCACTGATTGCGGATTTGGCGAACGGCACGATAGAAACCAGAGAATATCGGCAGATTACTGATAAGTCGGAACTGGTCGAATACCTGAGAAAACGATTAGAGGATGCCGTCTTTTAGCCATGCATGCATAACCCGCATGATTTTGCATGATGATCTACTGCCAATTTATCCCCGTTAACGCCATAGCTGACGCGGATCGCGCTGGATCGTGCGAGTGCATGAAAAGCGACACACAAAGCGGGCAGGCGTGGCGGGGATAGCATTGCGCGCAAGGGCGTTTAGGCGTGATTCATCCCGCGCCGCTGCGCCCCGCTGTGAGGCGTTCCGTATTGATATCATGCGTGGAGTTGGTTTTTCATTAGTGCGCGTAGAACGCGATTGGTGACGTCTGAAAGGGATGTAAAAAAGCCGCTGGGTTACTCTTCTGTTAGTTTGTAGGGCTTAAACGCGATCACCTCCATCCCAACCGCATCATTAATTTCTTTCATCCGTTCCTGTAATGGCGTCAGCTCGTTCCTGACAAACACCTGACTGGCATTTACCACATCCCCGAAACCGCCCGTATTATTCGGGATAATCCCCATCATCTGTGGCGGCACGCGGTGGGCAGGTCGTCACGACTGGCGTTCGGCGTTTTTGATGTTAAGGAATCCATTGGGGGGTTAGCATCGCGGCATAGTACAATCTTAAGGAACTAATCGAACGAAATAGTGACTAAATTAGTGCATCACAAGCAGTTTAAACACCAATAAAAGGTATAGGCTATAAATAAGATTAGTGGATTAGCCTTGAAAAAACATTCATCATACAAATGTATATGGAAATCGTCCGAAAATGACATTAAAGTTAATCACTTTTTAGTCGTTATTAGGGATAGGGTGTTGAACTTAGAACAAATAGCCAGTTTAACTATAAGCAATTTACAGCTATTGTTAGACAGCATGAAAATACCGCTGGCAGTAGGCCCTATCAGCGATGAGGACTACATAATTCTCACGTCTGGTTTCTCTCAGTTAGAGTGGGATTATGGTTTTTGTCGATATGGGAACCGAGAAGACAAGTTTGAGTTTTGTCTTAAAGTTCTTGCTGGACCGCTAAGACATATTCCATCAGGCGCTGCTTTATGTACATTTGACGAGGAAAGCGGAGTTATAGAGATACACTTCGTGGAGTCTTTTGTTAATGAAGATCAAGGGCATCCGCTTTATGGTCAGATGTTTTTGATAACACTGTGGGCGGTTTATTTGTTCGGTTCTGCTGTGGATTGCAAGGCAATACACATACCTGATTCACTGAACCAAAAAGTAGTAGATCACTACAAAAAGTATGGTTTCTCAGGAAACCTAACGTTGCTTTCCGCACCTTTTGCTACAATTGCTGATGTAGTTAGAAGCTACATTGAAGCGAACAAAAAGTAGATAAAAATTTACGCAGTGGTACAATGCTGCGCCAATCCTTCAGACGTAGGATGATGAGGCACCCCCTCTAAGAGGAATATATGATTATGACGCAAAGTGACAAGAAAACTCAGTATAGAGTAACTGATGTTTTCACCCGTATGGGCGTCGCAATGGAAGAATTACTTCAAGCGGCTCCCCACATGATAGAAAGTGGCAAGTTTGAAGGGAATGAGCTTCATGGCAAGCCTAGAGATAGGCAAAAAGCAGCCTGACACTTCTGTTATGCGTTAAAAAAAGCCCAGCCCAGCTGGGCTTTTTAGCCTTAATATCCAGTAGTTAAGGCATAAGGTGCAAACCTAATAACCTCTATCCCCACCACATCATTAATTTCCTTCATTCGTTCCTGTAACGGCGTCAGTTCGTTCCTGACAAACACCTGACTCGCCTTTTCCACATCCCCGAAACCGCCCGTATTATTCGGGATAATCCCCATCATCTGCGGTGGCACGCGGTGGGCGCTGAGCAAGTCGTCACGGCTGGCGTTCTTGATGTTAAAGAAATCGTCTTTGGTCGCTACCTCGCTGAGCGGCACAATCTTGATACCATCCGGTTTGCCGTTGGGCGCGTAGAAAAACAGGTTCTTAAAATTCCCCAACCCTTTAGTGCCGTTCATCGCGGCGCGCAGTTTGTCTACGTCAGTGCCGCTTTGTGCTGCATCGGTCACGTACATGATGTAACCCGCGTGTGCGCCGTTCTGGTAATACTTGCGCCGGAACAGCGTCGCGGATTCATTCAGCCATGCCGAGTTTAACGAGCTGAGATATTCCGGCAGCCCGTAAATCTCCTGATTGATGTCCGGCTCCAGCAGATGAAGCACGCTCCCCGGTTCAAAGCGGTGCGGCTCTTTGAATGACTGCACGAACCAGTAAACATCATCCTCTACCCCGCGCCGGGTGTACTTTGCCGGGCTGGAGTCTAAGCGTAGTATGCCGCCTGTTCGGTTAAGGCGCTTTTCCAGAAACGCATTACCAAACACCAGATAATCCAGCGCAAAGCGGCTAAAATCCTGCTGACTCAATAGCGGGTGCGGGATAAACGTACTCGCCAGAATGTTACGTTTCACGTAAATCGGTGAGCTGTGGTGTACCGCCGCACGCAGGCTTTTAGCCAGTCCGCTGAAGTTGATCGGCGGCTCAATCCATCGGCCATTATGGATACACTCGGCATAGTCCAGAATGTCGCGGCGATCCAGAACGGCGGAGGGCTCACCAAAAGTGAAAGCCTCTATTGGTTGCGCCTGGCTAACGGGCGCAGATTTTGACTGGAATTTACGCTTTTTCATGCGGCCATCCCCTTATTGTTGATGGCCTGTGACCAGTCGCATTCAAAAAGCTGCTGATATTCTTCAGGTGTAAATTCCCGCTTGATTTCCTCAATGTCGTGAAGGTTACAGCCCTGAGCGGCCGCCTGTTCCAGTGTCAGCGACTGGCGCCAGACGCCATCAGCACCAAACGAGCTACCCGGCATAAAGAGGGCTGGCTGTGGATTCCTGCACCGTGAAAAATCGCCGCGCCATACCCGGAACGCGGCATAGTTGTCTGAGGCTGAGCCGTACAGCGTCCGGCGGTGTTGTTTATGCATCGACATAGATTTGGCGATTAAAAAGGCTGTGCGCGGGTTTTTGAACCACGGAAATTCATCAACATAAACATTACCTGAATAGACCGCACAGTGGCTGTTTTCCCCTAAAAATGAAATCTGTGCATCTTGCAAAAGCACATTCCCGGCGTTGGTTGACAGGTTAACGCCCACTTGCCACGCCGCCGCCTGCATGTAAGCGCGTGCCTGTTGTGCGCCGCCTGTCGTCGGGGCATAAAAAATCTGGTTACGCCCGGTAGTCAGCGCGTCCAGCAGCGCTTCGCGTGCAAAAAATGCCGTAGCGCCAATCTGGCGCGCCTTGGTGATCGTGCGGTCAACGTTCAGCCTGCCGACACGCTGCCAGACGGCTTGGTGCGGAAAGGTGAAGCGCTCAATTACCGTGTGGAGGTCGTCTATCTGGCTGGGGGTAAATGTGGTCATTTTCATTCGTTAAAATCCAAAATGCTGACAGGGACATGACCGTTAATCGCGGTCAGGGGTTCATTTAACAGCGCGTGCATGGTTGCCCATGCCACGTCAGCGTGGCTGATTTCCTCGCTGCGGCTGGCTTCATAGGTGGTGCGGTTACCGCTGGCCGTCATGGTTTTGCGTATGGCCATAAACGATTGGGTGATGTCGGTATGGCTGGTGTCGTACTCCAGCCGCCCACTGGTGATGGTGTCTTTTGCCTTGAGCACCATCGCGGTTTTGATTTCGGGGGAGTATTTGATTTCGCGTGCCGCCGGGAAGAAGCCGCGTACCAGTTGGTACACGCCCTGACCGATGCCGGTTGCATCAATGCCGATGTATTCGACGATGTATTTTTCCGTCAGCAGCTTGATAGCGTCGGCCTGTGCGGCAAAGTCCATGCCTTTCCACTGGAAGCGCTCAAGGATGCGGAATTTACCGCCCGGTGCCTGCGGCGGTGCCAGTACCACACAGCCCGCGCTGTCACCTGTGTGTGACGGATCGTAACCTATCCAGACAGGTTTATAGGCAAACGGGCGAAGCGCGTAGGGGTTAAAGTCTTCCCACTCTTCCAGCGCATCGACCATACAGCGCTGTAGCTCCTCAAACGGGAACACCGACGCCTTATCATCAACAAATTCACACATCAGCAGGTTTTGATACTCTGCCGGGCTGTATTCCAGAGTGAGTTGGTCAAGGTCGAACAGGTTGCAGCCCCCGGCCAGCGCATCTTCTACCGTGACAATCTGCCGCCACTGTCCATCACCGCACAGCACGCCGCCGGAAAGGTTGGCATGGCTTAAATCCAGATGGAGGTGATCGGCTTTGTTGCTGCGTCCCTTGTTGAACAACTCACCCGACCAGAACGGGTAAGCGCTGTGCGCCAGACTGGACGGCGTGGAAAAATAGGTTGAACGCCATTTCTTGTGCAACGACATGCCGCTGGCAACCTTGCGCAGCTCCTGAAATTTGGGTATCCAGAAATATTCATCCAGATACAGGTTTCCGGTGTAGCTCTGCGCGGTGCGAATATTGGTGCCGAGGAAGAACAGGCGCGCCCCGTTCGGCAGCACCATCGGATCGCCTTTCAGGTCAACATCGACCAGCCGGGCAAAGTCGATGATGTAGTTTTTAAAGACGTGCGCCTGTGCCTTACTCGCGGACAGGAAAATTTGATTACGCCCGGTGGTCAGCGCATCAATCAGCGCCTCCCGCGCAAAATAGAACGTTGCCCCAATCTGGCGCGATTTCAGGATATTGCGGATACGGTGCTGTAGCCCGGCCTGATGCCAGCCGCGCTGATACTCGAAAATCTCACTCAGGAAAATGTCGTTCAGCTTCTCGATAGCCGACTCACTGAACGCGTTCTTTTCCGGTGCCTTGCGTTCACCCTTATTGCGGTTGCGCACGTTGGGATTGAGATCGGCCTCGTTGCCCGTCTGGCTGTAGCGGTTCACCCGCGCCAGCCGCTCAATCTGACGGCCTAACAGGTCGATTTCTTTGTAGTCATGCCCCTCCTTTTTCGTCTTCATGATGAGCTGAATCAAGCGCGCTTCCAGACTGGCTTCAACACGCGATACCGGGGCGATAGCGTCCCAGCCGTCGCGCTGCTTCCAGCTCTGAACGGTCGGCGTTTTCTGGTTCAGCATTTCCCCAATCTGACGCACCGAAAAACCCTGCCAGTAAAGCAAGGCTGCCTGTCGTCGTGGGTCGCTGATGATGGTGGTATCGATGGCTGTGTTCATGACGGCAAGGCTACGTCAGCGCCGACCTTCCCCGCCTTAAGTGCCTGTTGTGCCAGCGGTTAGCGAACCGTGATTGATGGCGCGGCAGGGTGTCACGCCGGATACTCGCCCCGACTTCCCGCAAACAACGGATGAGAAAATGGCAAAGAAAGTTTCTAAGTGGTTCCGTATCGGTGTCGAGGGCGACACCTGCGACGGCCGCATCATTGATGAAAATGATATTCAAAACATGGCGGATACGTTTGATCCGCGCGTCTATGGCTGCCGCATCAACATTGAGCATGTGAAAGGTTTGCTACCCGATAGCCCGTTTCGCCGCTATGGCGATGTGATCGAGCTGAAAGCCGAGAGGATTGATGATGATTCGGCTATCAGTGGCAAGCTGGCGCTGTTCGCCAAAATCACCCCAACGGATGAACTGGTGGCAATGAATAAAGCCAGCCAGAAAATCTATACCTCGATGGAGATCCAGCCCAACTTTGCCAACACAGGCAAAAGCTATCTGGTCGGGCTGGCGGTCACCGATGACCCGGCCAGCCTCGGCACGGAAATGCTGGAATTCAGCGCCAAAGCCAAACATAGCCCGCTGGCAACCCGTAAATCGTCCCCGGAAAACCTCTTTTCTGTCGCTACCGAAGTAACGCTGGAATTTGACGATCTGCCGGACGTGGAGCCGACACTGTTAACCCGCGTGAAAGCCTTGTTTGGCCGCAAGCAGTCCAGCGACGACGCCCGCTTTAATGACGTGCATGAAGCCGTGGCAGAAGTGGCCGGACAGGTGCAGACCAACGCCGACAGCGTAGATCAGCGCTTTACCCAGCTTGAGCAACGCCAGCAGCAGGACATTGTCACGCTGACGCAGAAGCTGAACGCCAATGAACAGCAGTTCACCGACCTCAAAGCCACGCTGGACGGCACAGAAAGCCTGTCGCAGAAACGCCGCCCCCCGGCGACAGGTGGCGACGGTGAAGCCTCGTTGCTGACCAACTGCTAATCGGGGCGCTGCCCCGCTAACCCATTTTTAAGAAAGAACAGGAAAAACAATGCGTAAAGAAACCCGTTTTAAATTTAATGCCTACCTGACGCAGCTTGCCAGCATCAACGGCGTTGAGGTGGAAACCCTGAGTAAAAAATTCAGCGTTGAGCCGTCCGTCACGCAGTCGCTGATGGAAGTGGTGCAAGAGTCGTCCGACTTCCTGACCCGCATCAATATCGTGCCGGTTGCCGAGCTGACCGGGGAAAAGATCGGCCTCGGCGTGTCCGGGTCAGTTGCCAGCACCACGGACACCTCAAACGGTGACGAGCGCGAAACCGCTGATTTACTAAGTCTGGAAGCGCGTCAGTACAAGTGTGAACAGATGAATTTTGATTTCCATATCCGTTACAACACCCTTGACCTGTGGGCGCGTTTTCAGGATTTCCAATTGCGTTTACGTAACGCCATCGCCAAACGTCAGTCGCTGGATTACATCATGGCCGGATGGCACGGCGTGAAACGTGCGGCGACCTCTGATCGTGCTAAAAATCCGCTGTTGCAGGATGTGGCCGTGGGCTGGTTGCAGAAATACCGCAACGAATCACCTAAGCGCGTGATGGGTCGCGTCGTCGCAGAGGATGGCACGGTGATTTCCGAAAAAATCCGCGTTGGCCTGGGTGAAGCGGCTGCGTATGTCACGCTCGATGCGCTGGTGATGGATGCAACCAACACCATGATCGACGAATGGCATCAGGAAGACCCCGACTTGGTGGTGATTTGTGGCCGTCAGTTGCTGGCTGATAAATATTTCCCGCTGGTCAACCAACAGCAGCCCAACAGCGAAACACTGGCCGCTGACGTCATCATCAGTCAGAAGCGTATCGGCAATTTACCTGCCGTGCGCGTGCCCTATTTCCCGGCTAACGCGTTATTGATCACCCGTCTGGATAATCTGTCGATTTACTACATGGACGATAGTCACCGCCGTCACATCGAAGAAGTCGCCAAACGTGACCGAATCGAAAACTACGAATCCATTAAACAGGATTACGTCGTGGAAGATTACGGCTGTGGCTGTCTGATTGAAAATATTGAGTTGGGTGATTTCCGCACCGACGAAGAGAAAGCCAAAGACGCGAAAGCCCAAGCAGGAGCCTAAGCCATGTTAAGCCCCGCCCAGCGTCACATGATGCGGGTGTCGGCTGCTGAGGCGTCGCAGCGGGAGAATGATCCGCTGCGGCAGGCCACCGGATACGAGCAAATGCTGTTCCGGCTTGCGGCTGACAAACGCACGTTAAAACAGGTGCGCTCAATCGAGCGTAAAGCCGAGATGAAAAGCGGGCTGTTGCCTACGTATGCACCGTGGGTGGCGGGTGTCCTCGCCAACGGTCGCGGCGCACAGGACGCGGTATTGATGACGGTCATGGTGTGGAAGCTCGACGCCGGAGATGTCCCCGGCGCGTTGGAGATTGCCCGTTATGCACTCCAGCACAAGTTGGTGATGCCGGAGGGCTACACCCGCCCGACGCCGTACCTGTTAGCCGAAGAGGTGGCCGACGCCGCAACCCGCGCCCATACCGCCGGGCAGGCGGTCAATATTGACCTGCTGATCGACACGCTGACGCTGACCGATGCGGAAGACATGCCCGATCAGGTGCGCGCCAAGCTGCATAAAATCATCGGCCTGATATTGCGTGGCGGCAAGCCGGAGCAAGCCCTGTTTCACCTGAAACGCGCCTTTCAGCTTGATAGCCGAAGCGGTGTGAAAAAAGACATAGAGCGGCTGGAAACCGCGCTGCGCAAAGCAGCGGCCAGCCGTTAACCCAACGCGCCCCGCGCCGGGCGGCACACAGGCCGGAACGGTTTACCGTTTTCTGTGCCTGTGTCCACCGCCCACCTATTCAGAGGTTGTCATGACGACAATGATTTTTCCCGCGAAAGCGGAGCCACACCCGGATGCGGTGGTTATCCCTATACCTGCGAAACAGGATGCAGTTATCGAAAACACCTTTTTCTGGCCGGATGTGGAGCCGGGAACGCTGCGCACGCTGATGCGCCTTGAGAACACCGTTACGCCGGAGCGCCTGCGCCATGCAGCGCTAACCGCGATTTCCGAAGTGAATGCCGAGCTGTTCGAGTACCGCAAGACGCAGATGGCGGCAGGCTTTACCACGCTTGCCACTGTCCCGGCTGAGCGACTCGACGGCCAGAGCGAAAAGCATCATCACTATCTGCGTGCGGTCAGTGCCATTACCACGGCGACGCTGTACGAGCGCTACCGGGGCTATGACGCCAGCGCCAAAGGCGACCGTAAGGCCGAGGCGCTCGACGGCACGATTGATGAGCTGTGGCGCGATGCGCGCTGGTCAATCAGTCAGTTGCAGGATAAGCCCCGCTGCATCATCGGGCATATCTGATGAACGTCATCGCACAGCAGGGCGACACGCTGGACGCCCTGTGTTATCGCCATTACGGGCGCACACAGGGTGCCGTTGAGGCAGTGTTAGCCGCTAATCCGGGGCTAGCCGAATTCGGGGCGATATTGCCCCACGGCACCGCCGTGACACTGCCGGATATTGCTGCCGCCCCTGTCCGTGAGTCCGTTCAGTTATGGGAGTGAACCGTGAACGAACCCGATAAAAGTATTTTGTCTTTATTCCTGATCGGCGCGCTGATTGTCGTCGGAAAAGTGCTGGCAGGTGGGGAGCCTGTCACGTTGCGCCTGTTTATTGGTCGCGTGCTGTTGGGCGGCTTTGTGTCAATGGTGGCAGGTGTGGCGTTGGTGCAGTTTCCTAACCTGTCACCCGTCGCCATTAATGGCATCGGTGCCGCGTTGGGAATAGCGGGCTATCAGGCGATTGAACTGCTGATTAAAAGTCAGTTGGACAAGAGGAAGAAAAACGATGGCGAACAGTAACAATCTGACGGCCTTTCTGGCCATGCTGGCCTTTTCAGAGGGAACGGCGACGCACCCGCTGACGCGCAACAATGGCTATGACGTGATTGTCACCGGGCTGGATGGCAAGCCGGAAATTTTCACCGACTACCGTGATCACCCGTTCGCGTCTGGCCGTCCGGCGAAAGTATTTAACCGCCGGGGTGAGAAGTCCACGGCATCCGGGCGTTATCAACAGCTTTATCTGTTCTGGCCGCATTATCAGCAGCGCATGAAGCTGCCGGATTTTAGCCCTGCGTCACAGGACAAACTCGCCGTGCAACTCATCAGCGAGCGCCGGGCGCTGGATGATATCGAACGGGGCGACATTGAACGGGCGATTTCCAAGTGCCGTAATATCTGGGCGTCGTTGCCGGGTGCGGGTTACGGCCAGCGTGAACACAGTCTTGATAAGCTGCTTCAGGTGTACCAGCAGGCCGGGGGAATGCTGGCATGATGAGTAAACCCATCACGCAGTTTCTCGCTATCGTTGCCGCCTGCCTGTTGGCGGTGCTGGTTGTGGCTAAGTGGCAACTGTCCCGCGCTGAAAGCACGTTAAGCCAGCAGGCTATCGCCCTGAGTCAGCAGAAAGACACGTTGCTGGCGCAGTCTGCCGCCATCGGGTCGTTGCAGGACAACGCCCGGCGCAACGAACAGGCACAGGCGGAACTGCGCACCAAACTATTACAGGCCGGGCAACTGGCCGCTTCACGCGATAAAACCATGACGAGGCTATTGAATGAGAATGCCGATCTGCGCCGCTGGTATGGCACTGCTTTGCCTGACGATATTAAGCGGCTGCACCGCCGCCCCACCTTTGACAACCCCGACGCTTATTTACGTTGGCTGTCCGAAAGTAACGAGTTGCCCGATACCGGGCAGCCGCCCGGAAACCAACGGTGATTTAAGCGCGGATAACCGCCAACTTGAAGGCGCACTGGTGAGCTGTGCGCTACAGGTTGAAACCATCAAACACTGTCAGGAACAACACGATGCTGAAACCCCAAAGCCTGCGCCTCGCCCTAAGTGACGCGGTGCCGGTACTGAAAAATAACCCGGATATGCTGCACGTCTTTATCGACAGCGGCGCGATAGCGTCAACATTGGCGCGGTCACTGTCGTTTGAGAACCAGTACACGCTGAATCTGGTCATCACGGATTTTACTGATGATATCGACTGGCTACTGGTGCCGATTCAGGCATGGTTACGGGAGAATCAACCCGATATCGCCAATGACCCGAAAGGGTTTACCTATCTGGCAGACATTAACGATAACGGTAGCTGTGATATCAGCATCAGCCTGAAACTGACTGAGCGAGTGATCGTCAAAGAGGTAGATAAGGCGCTGCACGTCACTCATGCGCCAGAGCCGCCGCTACCTGTTCCTGTAGAACGCCCGGTGTCGTTGTATATCAGTGGTGAGTTAGTGAGTCAGTGGCATGAATGAGCTGAAACCCTTTGACGATGAACTGGCGGGATTACTGGCTAAAATGTCTCCCGCCAGTCGCAAGGCGTTAGCAAGAGACATTGCTAACGATTTACGGAAAACCAACCAAGCCCGAATCCGTAAGCAGAAAAGCCCAGACGGGACGGCATTTACCCAGCGTAAGGCACAGGTCATCACCGTACAACGTGGAATGAAAATCCTGTGGAACGGTGAAGTGCGCAGCCTGAAAAACTGGCGTAAGCGTAAAGCCCGGTTTGGCACATTATTTACCGGGTATGACACGGACAGAAAAGCCATCCGTTCATTTTACCTGAGTGATATCCAGCGCTTTGTTGAAGTAAAAAAAGAACGGGTCAATACCCGGTCAGGCAAAGCCAAAGCCCGCATGTTTCAGCAGCTTGTAAAGAATAAATACATGCTGGCAACGGCATCACCCCATGATGCAACGGTGGAGTTTGCCAATAAAGCGCGCCGGGTTGCCGAAATCCATCATTACGGACAGACAGAGAAACAGCGAGGTCACAACAAAGAGATCCAGTACCCGGAACGTCAGCTTTTAGGCATTACGCCAGCAGATAAAGAGCGGGTAAACGATTTGGTCATTCAGCATCTGAGTAAATGAAATCAGCCCCGCTTTGTGGCGGGGCAAATTCTTATACTTAGATATGGAATACCCGCCCGCCGCCATCCGGTAGTTCAACCGTCAGACTTAGCTTGCCGCCCATCGCTTCAATGTAGCGCTTCAGCGTTGCCAGTTTCACATCGTTACCTCGCTGTTCAATCTGCGTGATCGACGGCTGTTTTACCCCCATCACATCGGCGACGGTTTTTTGTGAAAGCTGAAGTTCTTCCCTCAACATCTGCAAACCTGTTTCCAGAATCATTTCATCAGCCATTTCTTTAATGCGAGACTGGCTTTCTGGTGATTGTTGCGCAATAAATTCTTTGAGCGTTTTCATTAGTGATTCCTCTTTGCCAGATGTTCGGTAAATTCATCATCCGCTGTGCGGATCATGGTGTCGTAAAAACGTTTGTCATTACTTTTATCCCCGGCACACAGCACGATAGCCTGACGTTCAGGGTCGAAAGCAAAGAAAGCACGAATAGGACGGCCTTCATGCTGCACTCGCAATTCTTTCATGTTGCGATAACGTGAGCCTTTCACGCTGTCAGCATACGGACGTGGAAGCTGTGGACCATAAAACTCAAGCCGCGTCAGGTCTGCTGCCATTTTTTCCTGTAAGGAAAGTTCCTGTTCCATCAACCACGCGGTAAATCGTTCAGTAAAAACCACCGTCCACATTGTTACGCCTCCATAATAAGCTATGGCTTATATAATATAAGCTGTAGCTTATTTGTCAATATTTGAGTCACTTGTTGTCTAACTGACCAGCGAACCGCATCACATTGCTGCCATGTTCCCCCGGCGGCATTCTTTTCCCTATGAAAACACAAGCCACCCTTACCGAAATTCAGCGCCTCTTGCGCAATATTATCCGTGTCGGCGTCGTGACCCACGTCAACACAGCGGACGCCCTATGCCGGGTGCAAACCGGAGACATGACTACAGGCTGGTTGAACTGGTTAACCCGCCGTGCTGGCCGTTCCCGAGACTGGTGGGCACCGTCCATCGGTGAACAGGTGTTGATCTTGTCCATCGGGGGCGAACTGGACACCGCCTTTATATTGCCCGGCATCTATTCCGATGCCAACCCCGCGCCGTCGGCCTCTGCCGATGCGTATCACGTCAGCTTTCCTGACGGTGCGGTGATTGAGTACGAACCCGACACCGGGGCGCTGACCGTCCGCGGGGTTAAAACCGCCACACTCACCGCATCTGAATCCCTTACCGCCACGGTGCCGCTGGTCACGGTGAAGGCGTCAACCCGCATCACATTCGACACGCCAGAAGTGGTCTGTACCAACAAGCTGATTACGGGAACGCTGGAGGTGCAAAAAGGCGGGGAAATGCGCGGCAACATTCAGCATTCCGGCGGGTCTCTGTCGTCCAATGGCAAAGTGTTGCATACACACCGACATATAGGTGACAGCGGCGGCACAACGGGCGCACCACTATGACAGCCCGTTACCTCGGCATGAGCCGTGACAACGGCCAGACCCTCGGCGATATCGAACACATTCGCCAGAGCGTGCGCGATATTCTCATTACGCCCGTCGGGTCGCGGGTGATGCGCCGGGATTACGGGTCGCTGCTGTCGGCGCTGATCGACCAGCCGCAAAATCCTGCTGTGAAATTGCAGGTGATGGCGGCGTGCTACATGGCGCTGCTGCGCTGGGAGCCACGCATCACACTGACGGCCATCAACCTATCAAGCACATTCGACGGCAAGCTGGCCGTTGATATTACGGGCGTGCTGGCTGACAGCAACGCCGTTTCTCTTTCTGTTCCTGTGAGCTGACACATGGCGATGATTGATTTAAGCCAGCTTCCCGCGCCTGCCGTGGTGGAAGAACTGGACTACGAGGCAATTTACACCGAGCGTAAAGCGGTACTGCTGTCGCTCTACCCGGAAGACCAGCGCGCCGCCGTTGCCCGCACTCTGACGCTGGAATCAGATCCGCTCGTCAAGTTGTTGCAGGAAAACGCCTACCGCGAATTATTGTGGCGCCAGCGCGTCAATGAAGCGGCACGCTCCGTGATGGTGGCGTATGCACAAGGGAGTGACCTCGACCAGCTCGGCGCCAATTTTAGCGTTGCCCGTCTGGTTATCACCCCGGCTGACGATTCAACCCTGCCGCCAACGCCTGCCCTGATGGAATCCGACAGCGATTTTCGCCTGCGCATTCAACAGGCGTTTGAGGGGCTGAGCGTTGCCGGGTCGGTTGGTGCCTATCAGTATCACGGACGCAGCGCCGACGGGCGCGTGGCGGATGTGTCGGTTATCAGCCCCAGCCCGGCCAGCGTCACCGTGTCGGTACTGTCACGCGAGGGCAACGGCAGCGCCAGTGCGGAGTTGGTCGCCATCGTCGCCGCTGCACTCAACGGTGAAGACGTGCGCCCGGTGGCTGACCGTGTAACCGTGCAATCCGCCGCGATTGTGCCGTATGAGATTGCCGCCACGCTGTACCTGTATCGGAGTCCCGAAGCGGAGCCTGTGCGCGCCGCCGCTGAACAGAAGCTGAAAGCCTATATCAGTGCGCAACATCGATTAGGGCGGGATATTCGTCGCTCGGCGATTTACGCTGCGCTGCACGTTGAAGGCGTGCAACGAGTCGAGCTGACGACACCCGCCGACGATATCGTGCTGACCGCCGCGCAGGCGTCCTACTGTTCCGGCTATCGGCTGGGTGTAGGCGGTGCCGATGAGTGATACCCGCCTGCTACCTGTCGGGTCGTCGGTGCTGGAAGTCGCCGCCGCCACTGCCTGCGCCGAGATTACCCGCGTACCCGTTCCGCTGCGCCAGTTGTGGAACCCGGATACCTGCCCGGCACACCTGCTGCCGTATCTGGCGTGGGCGTTTTCCGTTGATCGTTGGGATGAAACGTGGCCGGAAAATCTGAAACGCCGGGTGATCCGTGATGCGTTCTTTATTCATCGCCATAAAGGCACCATTGGCGCGCTGCGTCGCGTGGTTGAGCCGTTCGGTTATCTGATCCGTATCAGCGAATGGTTTCAGAGCGGCGGAGAGCCTGGCACGTTTCGACTCGATATCGGCGTACAGGATAGCGGCATCACCGAAGAAACCTTTTACGAGCTGGAGCGGCTGATTGCCGACGCCAAACCCGCGTCACGTCACCTGCTGGGGCTGAATATCAACCTCGACACGCGGGGTGCGGCCTATGTTGCCGCGCTGTCCTATGGCGGCGATGACCTGACCATTTACCCCTATTTTCCTGAAACTATCACCGTGTCCGGTCTGGATGTGACCGGAGCAGCACTTCATTTAATCGACAACGTGAGCGTAACCGCATGAGCGCAAAATATTTTGCCCTGTTAACCAACATCGGCGCGGCCAAACTGGCTAACGCCACCGCGCTGGGTAGTCGCCTTAACATCACCCGGATGGCCGTCGGGGATGGCGGCGGCATCTTGCCAACACCGAACCCGGCACAAACCAAGCTGATTGGCGAAAAACGTCGGGCGGCGCTCAATACGCTGAGTGTTGACCCGAAAAACCCCAGCCAGATTATCGCCGAGCAGGTCATTCCAGAAAATGAGGGCGGTTGGTGGATTCGTGAAATCGGCCTGTTTGATGATGACGGTAATCTGATTGCGGTCGCCAACTGCCCGGAAACCTACAAACCACAACTTCAGGAAGGGAGCGGTCGTATTCAGACCGTGCGCATGATCCTGATTGTCAGCAGTACCGACGCCGTGACGTTGAAAATCGACCCGGCGGTCGTGCTGGCAACGCGGGGTTATGTTGATAACGCGGTGATCGAGGTGAAAGCCTATGCGGATAGCATGATGAAAAACCATCTTGCCGCCGCTGATCCTCACTCGCAATATGCGCCAAAGGCCAGCCCGGCACTGACAGGCAAACCTACCGCGCCCACAGCCGCGCAAACCGCTAATGACACACAACTGGCAACAACGGCCTTTGTGAAAGCCGCCGTTTCCGCGCTGGTCAATGGGTCACCCGGTGCGCTCGATACGTTGCAGGAACTGGCGAAAGCGCTAGGCAATGACCCAAACTTCTCCACAACGATGCTGACTGAGCTAGGGAAAAAACTCCCCCTGGCCGGCGGAACGATGAGCGGAACGCTGGTTTCCTCTGTCGCTGATGCGGTGCGTATGGTGAATGGCGGCTACGGCGTCACTCTGCGTCATGATGGCGGTGATTTTTATTTTTTACTGACCGATAAAGAAGACCCTTACGGAAAATGGAACAGTTTACGGCCATTCAGGATTAATCTGGCAACGGGCGATGTCGCGCTGGGGCATAAAGTTGATGCCGACACATTGCTGGAAAAAGGCCAGCGCGTCTACAGCCCTAACAATAAGCCCACCGCCGCCGATGTGGGCGCGCTGACGGATGCGCAGGCTACACAGAAATATGCACGGCTGGAAAGCCCAGCGCTGATTGGCAAACCTACCGCCCCAACAGCGGTACAGGCATCCAATGATACGCAGATTGCAACGACAGCATTTGTTAAAGCAGCCATATCCGCCTTAATTAACGGGTCACCCGGTGCGCTCGATACGTTGCAGGAGCTGGCGCAGGCGCTCGGCAATGATCCGAATTTCTCAACCACTATTTTGAATGCATTAGCCGGAAAACTGTCGCTGACAGGGGGCAAAATGTCCGGTCGTCTGGAGACTAACGACATTGTAAAAGTAACCGGGGCAGGTTCTGCATTGCCGGACTCGCAGGGTGCATTTTTGTGCTGGAATCGGGTGAATGGAGAAGGCCGCACTGATTTTGTGAATCACCGTGGCAGTGGCCGTGGCGGATTTTCATTCTGGAACGGCAATCATGAGGCATTAAGCGAACTGTTATCACTGACTTCTAACGGGTCGTTATATGTTTCCGGCATGCTGTATGAGGTGGGGAAACGGGTTTATAGCCCGAATAACAAACCGACACCGGAAGATATCGGCACATACTCAAAAAACGAAGGAGACGCACGTTATTTAAGGCAATCCGGTGGAGAGGTAACCGGGGAACTCCAGCTATCATCGGCTAATGCATTGCGACTGGATTATGGGGATTATGGCGTTATTTTTCGTAATGACGGCAACCGATTTTATCTGCTGTTGACCAACAAAGGTGATAAAAAAGGTGGCTTTAATGCATTACGGCCATTTGATATCAATCTGGCTACAGGGGATTTCACCACAGGACACAATATGAATGTGGTTGGCTCAATCACCGAAAAAGGCCAGCGCATCTACAGTCCCAACAATAAACCCACTGCGAAAGAAATCAATGCAATTGCTGTTGATGAGCTGTCGGGCATTCCCCTTCCATTTCCCGGCGCGGTTGCCCCCCCCGGATGGCTCAAATGCAACGGCCAGTCATTCGATAAATCCCTGTATCCGGTTTTAGCCTCACGCTATCCGTCTGGTGTCCTGCCCGATTTACGCGGCGAATTCGTGCGCGGCTGGGATGATGGGCGCGGTGCTGATAGCGGGCGTGCGCTGCTTTCAGCGCAGGGTAATACTATTCAGAGCCACGCTCATGAATACAGAGACCGCTATTACATTGAAAACGGGAATGGCATTAACGTCGCATATTCAGAAACTGCGCCACTGAATTACAACAGTAACGTAGGTTCACAGGGAACAGATTCGGACAATAGGATGTGGCTCTATTACGATAGTCTCACGTCAGAAGCAGGCAATACAGAAACCCGCCCCCGCAATATTGCATTTAACTACATCGTGAGAGCAGCATAATGAGCAACTATTCAACACAAATCAAAAACGCAGAACTGAACGAAAGTGGGCTGGCAATCAACTCAGGCTGGATTACGGTTTATCACGTTAATCCTGCTACAAGGGAATATCAGAGCGCGAGTTATGAATACATTATGCAGGGTGTTGGCCTGCCTGCCGATAGCTACGTCGATGAACCGGAATTGCCGCCAGTCGGTCAAGCGCTCCGCCGCAGCGCTGACGGTAAATCATGGGAGCAGGTGCCGGACTATCGCGGCAAAACTGTCTACAACACGGAAACACGACAGGCGCAGACTGTTAGCCAGTTTGGCGAATTGCCAGATAACGTCACATTGCTGAAACCGGCTACTGAATTCGACGTTTGGAACGGTAAAGCATGGGTGATCGACAAAGACGCGCAAGCCGCCGCCGCGCTCAAAACCGCACAGCAGGAACTTGCTACACGCAAAGCTGCTGCAACATCACGCATTAATGAACTGACCTATGCGGTCAATCTGGACATTGCGACAGATGAAGAGAAAGCCGCGCTGACTGCGTGGCAGACCTATGCCGTGTTGCTGAGCCGTATCGATGTTAATGCTACTGATATAGACTGGCCAACTGCGCCGGATGCTGAATTGATCGCTACCGCCGATCAATAACGCCTAATCGATCTGTATAAACGTTTATAAAACAATCACCCGAAATGTCATTATGTGATTGGTTTTAAAATAATAATGATACACCGGGGAAAGCGAAGCCCACCGTTAGCGAGACGGTGGGCTTTTTTCATGCCTGTTTTCTGCCTCGCTGTTGTGCCAGCCGTCACCGTACCCGCATCACTCGCCCACACTCGCCTCACGCCAGACAATAACCGCTCCTGACACTGCAATCGTGCTATTAGCCGGAGCCTCAATTTATGAGTGATTTTCACCACGGCGTGCAGGTCGTCGAGATTAACGACGGCACGCGAGTTATTTCTACTGTTTCCACTGCGATTGTCGGCATGGTGTGCACCGCATCTGACGCCGACGCGGCCACCTTTCCACTCAATACCCCGGTGCTGATTACCAATGTGCTGTCCGCTGTCGGCAAGGCCGGAAAAAAAGGCACGCTGGCCGCTGCGCTGTCTGCCATCGCCGACCAGTCCAAACCCGTTACCGTTGTGGTGCGCGTGGCCGAGGGTAAAGACGAAGCCGAAACCATCAGCAATGTGATCGGCGGCAGTGACGAAAACGGCAAATACACCGGGATGAAAGCCCTGTTAGATGCCATGTCAGTAACAGGCGTGAAGCCGCGCATTCTCGGTGCGCCGGGGCTTGACTCGCTGCCCGTTGCCACCGCATTAGCCTCAATCTGCCAGTCGTTGCGCGCATTCGGTTACGTCAGCGCATGGGGCTGCAAAACCCTGTCGGACGCCATCAACTACCGGGACAATTTCAGCCAGCGTGAACTGATGGTGATCTGGCCGGATTTTATTGCGTGGGACACCACGGCCAACGCCAGCGCTACGGCATATGCCACCGCCCGCGCCCTCGGTCTACGCGCCAAAATCGACCAAGAAACCGGATGGCATAAAACCCTGTCTAACGTCGGCGTGAACGGCGTGACGGGTATCAGCGCCTCGGTGTATTGGGATTTGCAGGCACCCGGCACCGATGCGGATTTGCTGAATGAGGCGGGTGTTACCACGCTGGTTCGTAAAGACGGTTTCCGCTTCTGGGGTAACCGCACCTGTTCTGACGATCCGCTATTCCTGTTTGAGAACTACACCCGCACCGCGCAGGTGCTGGCCGATACGATGGCCGAAGCGCACCTGTGGGCAGTCGATAAGCCCGTTACCGCGACGCTTATCAAAGACATTATCGAAGGTATCAAGGCGAAGTTCCGCGAGCTGAAATCTAACGGCTACATCATTGATGCGGATTGCTGGTATGACGACACCGCAAACGATAAGGAAACCCTCAAGGCCGGGAAACTGTATATCGATTATGACTATACGCCCGTTCCTCCGTTGGAAAATCTCACCCTGCGCCAGCGCATCACCGATAAATATCTGGTGAATCTGGCCGCGTCGGTCAACAGCTAAGGAGTTACCGCGCTATGGCACTGCCTCGCAAACTGAAATTTATGAACCTGTTCAATGACGGCATGAGCTACATGGGGGTTGCCACCGCCGTTACGCTGCCGAAGCTCACGCGCAAGCTGGAGAACTACCGCGGCGGCGGCATGAACGGCACTGCACCCATTGATTTTGGGCTGGACGATGACGCGCTGGCGATGGAATGGACGATGGGCGGATTCGCTGACGAAACCCTGCTGGCGCAGTATGCGGCACCGGGTGCTGATGCGGTGCTGCTGCGTTTTACCGGGTCGTACCAGCGCGACGACACCGGGGAAATTGTCGCGGTAGAGGTTGTGATGCGTGGCCGTCATAAAGAAATTGACGGCGGCGAAAGCAAACAGGGAGAAGACACCGAAACCAAAATTTCGACCCAATGCACGTATTACAAACTGACCGTGGACGGCAAAGAGATGATCGAGATTGACACTATCAACATGATTGAGCGTGTCAACGGCGTTGACCGTCTGGAGCAACATCGCCGGGCGATTGGTCTGGCGTAACCCTGTCCGGCCAGCCCGGCGCTGGCCGTCTTTCTTCACATTAAATGCAGAGAATTATCATGAACAAAAACGACAACGTGGTCACACTGGAAACCCCGATTCAACGTGGCGAAACTGCCATCGACACGATCACCCTGATTAAACCGACTACCGGAACGCTGCGCGGTGTCAGTCTGGCTGCGGTGGCGAATTCGGACGTCGACGCGATGATTAAAGTGCTACCGCGTATGACCGTCCCGGCACTCACCGAGGCCGAAATCACCCGCATGGAATTGCCGGATATGATTGCCATCGCTGGCAAGGTGATCGGTTTTTTGACGCCGAAATCGCCACAGACGACCTCCCCCGAAGTCTGACGGTTGATGAACTGATGGCGGATATCGCGGTGATTTTTCACTGGCCACCATCCGAGCTGTACCCGATGACCCTCACCGAGTTGGTCCTGTGGCGCGACAAGGCGCTGAAACGTAGCGGACATCATAATGAGTAACACTCTACAGTTAAGCGTTTTGCTGAAAGCCGTGGACAGTGCGACCCGACCCTTTAAGGCGGTGCAAACCGCCAGTAAAAAGCTGTCGGGCGATATCCGTGATTCAAAAGTGCAGCTCAAAGCGCTGGAAGAACAAGCGGCTGATATCGAAGGCTTTCGCAAGACAAAAAGTCAGCTAGGCGAAACAGGCGCAGCACTCCAGCAGGCACGGGCTAAAGCCGCCACGCTGTCGGCGGAACTGCGCAATAGCGAAAATCCCACCAAACGGCAGGCGCAGGCGCTGGCGCGGGCAAAACGTCAGGCCGCGACGCTAAAAACCGAGTATGCCGCGCTGCGCCAGTCGGTACAGCGACAGCGTACTGAGTTGGAACAAGCTGGCGTCAGCACGCGCAACCTGTCCGGTGCGGAGCGACAGTTGCGCACGAACATCACCCAGACAACGACGCAGCTTGACCAACAGCGCACCGCGCTGTCCCGCGTCAGCCAACAACAGGAAAAGCTGAACGCGGTCAGACAGCGCTATGAGAAAGGCAAAGAAATTACCGCTGGGGTACGCAATACCAGCGCGGCGGCGTTTGGTCTGGGTTCAGCGGCACTGTATGCCGAAAGCCGTCTGATTGCGCCCTCGGTACAGGCAGACGGACACGGGGCGCGCATTGCGGCACAGACGGGCGGGAATGCTGCCGACGGCGAACAGTACACCCGCGTTATCAAAGATATTAACGCCTCTGGTGTGAGTAATGACCTCAACCAGATAGCGGATGCCGTAGCCGCCGTGCGGAGCACATTGGGTGCGATGGGTGACGTCGGGGAAACCGAGCTGGCGCGGATATCGCGGAAAGCGCTGGACATACAAACGGCGCTCGGCGGTGATGCAACCGAGAGTATCCAGATCGCCGCCATCATGATGAAAAACGGCCTCGCGAAGAACAGCGACGATGCGTTTGACTTGATGGTATCAGGGATGCAGCGCGTGTCGGCGCAGATGCGCGGCGAACTGCCGGAAATTCTGCATGAATATTCGACCCACTTCCGCAACATGGGATTCAGCGGCTCGGAAGCCATGACACTGTTAGTGGAGATGGCGCAGCAAGGCAAGTTCGCGCTGGACAAGACAGGCGACGCGGTGAAGGAGTTCAGCATTCGTGGGTCTGACATGTCAAAGGCCAGTATTGAAGCCTATGACGCCGCCGGACTCAATGCCGCCAAAATGTCTACCGCCATTGCCAGTGGGGGCGATAAGGCGCGGGTCGCGATGCAGAAAACCGCCAACGGGCTGCTGAAAATTAAAGACCCGGCAGAACGGGCAAATGCCGCTATCGCCCTGTTTGGTACGCCGATTGAAGACCTGTCGATTGACCAGATACCGAAATTTCTGGCGGCGCTGGCCGGAGCCGAAAACAAGCTCGGTGATGTGTCCGGGGCGGCTGACCGCATGAGCGATACCCTGCGCGATAACCTTGAGGGGGATATCGGGCGGCTACAGGGTGCGCTGGCCAGCTTACGCTTTAACCTGTTCAATGACGATGACGGCGCACTGCGCAAACTGACGCAGGCCGCGACGGCGTGGTTAACCCGCGTCAATGAATGGGTCAAAGCTAACCCGGAGCTGACGCGGCAGATTGTCATGGTGGGTGGCGCTGCCACGGCGTTAATCACGGTGCTGGGTGGGATCGGGCTGGTTGCGTGGCCTGTCATGAGCGGGATTAACGCATTAGTTGGCGGAGCAGGGTTACTGAGTGCCGGATTACGATCCGCCGGAACACGCGGCATCACGCCGCTGTCAGGGGGATTAACCCGCCTCGGCGGTGCGATTACGTGGCTGGCTAAATCGCCGCTGATGCTGCTACGGGCGGGAACCTCTGCGCTTACCTCGGTATTCGGGGCGGTCGGTAATCCACTGGCCGTGATCCGGGGCGCAATGTCGGGATTTGGCCGGGTGCTGATGTGGCTGTTTACGTCACCGCTGGCACTGCTGCGCACCGGGATTACGCTGGTTGGCAGTGCGTTAGGCGTGCTGCTGTCGCCTGTCGGGCTGGCTGTCGCCGCGATTGTCGGTGGCGCGCTACTTATCTGGAAATACTGGGAGCCGATTCAGGCATTTATCGGCGGCGTGGTTGAGGGATTTGTTGCAGCAAGTGCGCCCATTATTGCGGCGTTTGAACCGCTCCAGCCTGTCTTTACGTGGATTGGCGACAAAATCAAAGCATTGTTTGGCTGGTTCGGCGATCTACTGACGCCCGTCAAATCCACTGCCGCCGAGCTGGACGGTGCGGCCAGCATGGGGAAACGGTTTGGTGAGGCACTGGCTAACGGGCTTAACATCATCATGCACCCGCTGGAGTCGCTGAAAAAAGGCGTGTCGTGGCTGCTGGAAAAGCTGGGGCTGGTTGACGAAAAATCGAAGAAACTGCCGACCGCTGACAGTATCCTGCCGCCGGAAGACGCCGCAGCGCTCAAGGTAGGCGTAAGCCGCGCCCCAACACCACAGGGCAACGACGCAAAGGCGATTGCCGCCAGATACAGCGGTGTGAGTAAGCCGGAAACCGCAGCAGAACCGGCTACCCTCACACACCGTCAGGATGCGGCGGTGATGGCTTCAGCGACCATGAGCATGTCGGCTTATCGCCCGATAGCTCCAGCAGTTCAGGCCAGTGCGGCATCATCCCCGGTCAGCATTCACGCGCCGATCAGTATCGTTACCCAACCCGGACAGAGTGAAAAAGGCATCGCGCAGGAAGTCACGCGTCAGCTTGAACAGCGGGAACGGGCGGCGCGGTCACGCGCATTCAGTCAGTACAGTTATCAGGGAGGCTAATCCGATGATGCTCACATTGGGGCTGTTTGTGTTCCAGCTCCAGACCTTGCCATATCAGAACATGCAACGCAATGTTGATTACCGCTGGCCGTCAAACAGCCGCGTAGGCCAACGTCCGGCGTTGCAGTTCTTAGGCATTGAAGACGAAAAAATCACATTGTCGGGGGAGTTATTGCCGGAAATCACAGGCGGCACGCTGTCGTTGCTGATGCTGGAGACGATGGCCGATCAGGGGCGTGCATGGCCGCTGATTGAGGGCAGCGGCACCATTTACGGCGTGTTTGTGGTGAACAGTCTCAGCCAGACGAAAACCGATTTTTTCCCTGATGGCCGCGCCCGGCGGATTGAGTTTACCATCACGCTAACCCGCGTGGACTCGTCACTGTCTGCCATGCTGGGCGATTTACGCCAGCAGGCGGAGGGCTTGATAGGCAGCGCCGGGGAAATGGCTAACCGGGCGCAATCCGCTATTGGAGGCTTATTCGCATGATTAACCCGCTGAACGTTCGGGCTGGCAGTAAAATCGCTCCCGCGTACCTGCTGCGACTCAATGAGCAGGACATCACGACCGTTATCAGTCCGCGCCTGCTATCACTGAGCCTGACAGATAACCGGGGCTTTGAGGCCGACCAGCTCGACATCGAACTGGACGACAGCGACGGATTGTTGCAGTTGCCCCGTAGGGGCGCGGTGCTGTCGGTGTTTTTGGGCTGGGAAGGAGAAGCATTGATCGGCAAAGGCGATTTTACGGTGGATGAAATAGAGCACCGTGGCACGCCGGACACACTCACCATCCGGGCGCGCAGTGCCGATTTTCGCGGGTCGCTGAACTCCCGGCGTGAGCTGTCCTATCACGACACCACGCTGGGCGCGATTGTTGAGCAAGTGGCGAAGCGTAACAACCTTGCGCCGATGCTGGCCGACGGGTTCGCGGGGATAAAAATTCCCCACATCGACCAGACGCAGGAAACCGACGCGGTATTTATTACGCGGCTGGCCGAGCGCAACGGGGCGATAGTGGCGATCAAGGCCGGGCGTTTGCTGTTTATCCGTCCCGGAACGGGGAAGACGGCCAGCGGCAAACCTATCCCACAGCAGATTATTGAACGCAGCGACGGCGATCAGCACAGTTTTAGCTTAGCTGACCGAGGCGCGTACACGGGCGTCACGGCAAGCTGGTTGCATACCAAAGAGCCGCAGCCTGAAAAGCCAAAAACGGTAAAGGTAAAACGTCAGAAAAAAGTGCTGTTGCATCAGGGACCACAACCCCAACAGCCACACCCTAAAGCGAAAAAGGCCAAGAAAGCGCCGGAAGCCCGCGAGGGTGATTATCTGGTCGGCACCGATGAAAACGTGCTGGCACTAACTACGGTTTTTGCGACCAAAGAACAGGCCATTCGTAAGGCAACAGCAGAATGGGACAAGTTACAGCGCGGTGTCGCGGAGTTCTCTATCACACTAGCGATGGGGCGTGCTGACCTGTTCCCAGAAACGCCCGTTCAGGTCAGTGGCTTTAAACAGGTGATCGACGAACAGCCGTGGACTATCTCAAAAGTGACGCACAATTTGAGTAATTCAGGATACGTTACCGCGCTGGAGCTGGAAGTGCTGCTGTCCGATGCTGAGTATGGGCTGAATGAACAGTAATTCATTTTCAAATCAATATTTGAAAAATCGAATAAAGTGATATGATTGATGATATGAACCAGACAGGACGATAAGGCGATTTACGAAATGATGCATTGCCCACTCTGCCAAAATGCAGCGCACGCGAGATCCAGCCGCTACATTACGAACAAGACAAAAGAACGTTATCACCAGTGCCAGAATATCAACTGCGGTTGCACATTCAAGTCAATGGAAACCATCGCGGATATTATTATGACGCCGGGCGATGTTAAGCCCGTCCCGCCACACCCTGATCGGTCAAATCAGGGAACACTCTGGATTTAACACAGCAACCTAAAGCCCGCGAAAGCGGGTTTTCTTTTGCCTATCTGTCGCCACTGCTTTTTCTCTGCCGCCACTTTGCCGCCACTTAGATAAAAAAAAAGCCTAGCTATTACGCTAGGCCTTTGAAAAATAACAACTTTCGGATGTTGCGAAAGCGCTATCTTAGTTAAGACGCTCTTTGATACGAGCAGACTTACCAGTACGCTCACGCAGGTAGTACAGTTTGGCTTTGCGCACGGCACCACGACGTTTAACAGCGATGCTGTCAACAACTGGAGAGTGAGTCTGGAATACACGCTCCACGCCTTCGCCGTTAGAAATTTTGCGAACAGTGAATGCAGAATGCAGACCGCGGTTACGAATAGCGATAACCACGCCCTCGAATGCCTGCAGACGTTTTTTGCTACCTTCAACAACCCATACCTTCACTTCTACGGTATCACCCGGACGAAATGCAGGTACGTCCTGCTTCATTTGTTCGTCTTCGATTTGCTTAATAATGTTGCTCATAATATGTCTCTTACCCTAGGTAAACTGATAGTTGGGTTCGCACGGTAAACCGGCGTAACCACCTAATACTCTTGTTGGTCAGACTGATATTCACGTTGGAATTCAGCCAGCAACCTTGTTTGCTCGTCAGTCAGAGCTAGGCTTTTCAGAAGTTCAGGTCTTCTAAGCCAGGTTCGGCCCAGCGACTGCTTCAATCGCCAGCGACGTATTTCCGCATGGTTTCCAGACAGTAACACCGCCGGGACCTCCATGCCTTCCAGTATTTCAGGACGAGTGAAATGAGGACAGTCCAGCAACCCATCGGCAAAAGAATCTTCTTCTGCTGAAGCCTGATGCCCCAGTACACCCGGTATAAAGCGGGCAACGGAGTCAATCAGAGTCATCGCTGGCAGTTCCCCACCGCTGAGTACGTAATCCCCTATCGACCATTCTTCATCGATTTCGGTTTTAATTACGCGCTCATCAATCCCTTCGTACCGTCCACACACCAGAATCATCTTCTGGTTTGTAGCGAGTTGACGTACGCCTTGCTGATCTAATTTACGGCCCTGAGGTGATAAATAAATCACTCTCGCGCCTTCGCCTGCCGCTGCTTTTGCTGCGTGGATCGCATCCCGTAAAGGTTGCACCATCATCAGCATTCCGGGGCCGCCGCCATAAGGCCGATCGTCCACGGTGCGATGCCGATCGTAAGTGAAGTCGCGAGGACTCCAATACTGTACGTTCAGCAGGCCATTTTTTACTGCCCGGCCAGTGACTCCGTAATCAGTAATTGCCCGGAACATCTCTGGAAACAGGCTAATCACCCCAATCCACATAGTCTCGTTCCGCTGGGTACTACTGGTCGATTCAGAGCTCAAAAACCAGGATCCCAATCTACTTCAATAGTTTGAGTAGACAGGTCGACACGCTTAACAACCTGTTCAGTGAGGAACGGAACCAGCCGCTCCTTGACTCCGAAGGCATCTTTCAGGTTGGCTTTTATTACCATCACATCGTTCGAGCCGGTTTCCATCATATCGATGACTTTACCCAGCTCATAACCAGTTACGGTCACGACCTGACAGCCAATAAGATCCTTCCAGTAATAATCACCTTCGCCCAGATCGGGCAGTTGTGACGAATCTACGACAATTTCGCAATTGGTCAGTAAATTAGCCGCATCACGGTCATCAACACCTTTCACTTTGATGATCAGGTCCTGATTGTGATATTTCCAGCTTTCAATTTCGACAAGCTGCCAACCGCTTTTACTCTGGGTGAACCAGGGTTGATAATCAAAAATGCTCTCGGCATCTTCGGTGGATGAAAACACTCTGAGCCAACCTCGGATGCCGTATGCCGACCCGACCTTCCCCATAACAATCGGGTTAACGGGGGGTTTTAGGCTGAGTTGATTGCTCATTATCACCACCGCAACAGATTATGCTGCTTTTTTAGCGTCTTTGATCAGCGAAGATACGCGATCAGACACAGTTGCACCCAGACCAAGCCAATGCTCGATACGGTCCAGATCCAGGCGCAGTGCTTCTGCTTGACCTGATGCGATTGGGTTGAAGAAACCAACGCGCTCAATGAAACGACCGTCACGCGCATTGCGGCTATCGGTCACGATTACTTGATAGAACGGGCGTTTTTTCGCGCCGCCACGTGCCAAACGAATTGTTACCATAACATCCTCTTTAGTGAATAAAACAACTGGGCTCCATCGAGGAACGGAGCCCAGTATGTCATATAAAAAGCCCGAAAATTTTACTCATTTTGGCGCAAAAAGCAATCTAAAGCGTGTAATCACGCCAAGAGTTTATCCACGCCACGGAATTTCAGTGATTAACGCCCCGGAAATCCAGGTGGCATCATCCCTTTCATACCGCGCATCATTTTCGCCAGGCCACCGTTTTTCATCTTCTTCATCATTCGCTGCATATCATCGAACTGTTTCAGAAGACGGTTTACGTCCTGCACCTGCATACCTGAACCCATCGCGATACGGCGTTTGCGCGATCCTTTGATAATCTCAGGCTTAGCACGTTCCTGAAGCGTCATTGAATTAATGATCGCCTCCATACGTACCAACACCTTGTCATCCATTTGCGATTTTACATTATCAGGCAACTGACCCATACCGGGCATCTTGCTCATCATGCTGGCCATACCGCCCATATTGCGCATCTGCTTGAGCTGATCCAGAAAATCGGTCAAATCAAACCCATCGCCTTTCTTCAGCTTTTTCGCCAGCTTCTCTGCCTGTGTACGGTCAACCTTGCTTTCAATATCTTCAATCAGTGAAAGCACATCGCCCATGCCGAGAATGCGCGATGCCACGCGCTCAGGATAGAACGGCTCTAGCGCTTCGGTTTTTTCACCGACGCCGAGGAATTTAATCGGCTTACCCGTAATATGGCGGATAGATAACGCCGCACCGCCGCGGGCATCACCATCAATTTTGGTGAGAATTACACCGGTCAGCGGCAGCGCTTCATTAAAGGCTTTCGCCGTATTCGCCGCATCCTGCCCCGTCATGGCATCAACGACAAACAGCGTTTCAACGGGATTAATCGCCGCATGAACCTGTTTGATTTCGTCCATCATCGCGTCATCAACGTGGAGACGACCCGCGGTATCGACCAACAAGACATCGTAGAATTTCAACTTAGCGTGTTGTAACGCACGTTCTACAATCGCAAGCGGCTTTTCCTGCACGTCTGACGGGAAGAAATCGACGCCCACCTGCTGCGCCAGCGTTTCCAACTGCTTAATCGCCGCAGGGCGATAAACGTCGGCAGAAACTACCAGCACTTTTTTCTTCTGCTTCTCACGCAGGAATTTACCCAGCTTACCCACGCTGGTTGTTTTACCCGCACCTTGCAGGCCCGCCATCAGAACAACCGCAGGCGGCTGCGCGGCAAGATTCAGCTCAGCGTTGATGTCACCCATGGCGCTGACGAGTTCATTTTTAACAATTTTGACGAACTCTTGGCCCGGCGTCAGACTTTTATTAACTTCATGCCCTACAGCACGCTCTTTCACGCGATTGATAAAATCACGCACCACAGGTAACGCGACGTCGGCTTCCAGCAATGCCATACGCACTTCACGCAGCGTTTCTTTTATGTTGTCTTCAGTCAACCGCCCGCGGCCGCTGATATTGCGCAATGTGCGCGAGAGTCGATCGGTTAAATTTTCAAACATATCTCATGCTCAACGTAAGACAGGCCGCCAGCGCGACACGAATGGAAGAGATTATACACAAAAGCGGGAACGATCTCAGCGCTGCTGACGGAGAACTGTTGGTGCCCACGGCGACTAACGCTATACTGATTCTTCATTTTACCTAGTTGATATTTAATAACCTATTTGTATGTCTGTTTTCGCTATTGTGGCGCTTGCCGCCTATATACTCAGCCTCGGACTGATTATCCCCAGTCTGCTGCGCAAGAACAGTGCATATCGTCGGCTGGCAATACTCTCGGCCAGCGCTGCGCTAATCTGCCATGCGGGGGCGCTCTATCAACGCATTTTCGATGTTCAGGTCGGCCAAAACCTTAGCCTGCTGAATATCGGTTCGCTGGTCAGTCTCATCATTTGTACGGTGATGACGATTGTCGCCGCGCGCGATCGTGGCTGGTTTATTCTTCCTATCGTCTACACCTTTGCGCTGATCAATCTGGCCTTCGCCAGCTTCATGCCAAGTGAATTCATTACGCATCTGGAAGCGTCACCAGGCTTGATGATCCATATCGGTCTGGCACTTTTTTCCTATGCCACTCTGTTAATTGCTGCCCTTTATGCGCTCCAACTCGCCTGGCTTGATTATTTGCTCAAGAATAAAAAGCTGGGATTTGCTGCTGACATGCCGCCGCTGATGGGCATTGAACGTAAAATGTTTCACATCACGCAGATTGGCACCATTCTGCTCACGCTGACGCTCTGTACCGGTTTGTTCTACATGGACGATCTGATCGATAACAAAGAGAACCTGCACAAGGCCGTGTTCTCCCTGTTTGCGTGGTTCATCTATATTCTGCTGCTCTGGGGACATTACCATGAAGGGTGGCGCGGTCGGCGCGTTGTCTGGTTCAGCCTGCTCGGTGCGCTGATGCTGACGCTTTCCTACTTTGGTAGCCGGGTTATACAACACTTCCTTGCCGTCTGACTCTTCCTCGAACACAAAAAAAGAGAGCCGAATGTTGGCTCTCTTTTTTATTTGTATCTATCCGACAAACTAGATATGTAGCTCGGCCAGCTTATCTTTCGGCAGCGCCAGATCGTCATTTTGGTTGATACCAATATTGTGATCCACAACGTGCTGAGCAATTTCCTGCGCTTCTTTCAACGAGTGCATCTCATAGGTGCCACACTGATATTCATTCAGCTCAGGGATTTTACGCTGGTCGGTCACTTTCAGAACGTCCGCCATCGCCGCTTTCCAGGAATCGGCGACACGTTGCTCATCCGGCGTACCAATCAGGCTCATGTAGAAGCCGGTACGACATCCCATCGGAGAAATGTCGATAATTTCTACACCATCCCCGTTTAAATGATCGCGCATAAAGCCAGCAAACAGGTGCTCTAGCGTATGGATTCCCCGCTCCGGCATCACTTCGATATTCGGGCGACAGAAGCGCAGGTCAAATACCGTGATATTGTCGCCATGAGGGGTTTTCATGGTTTTAGCAACCCGAACGGCAGGTGCAGCCATACGAGTATGGTCAACAGTAAAGCTATCTAGTAACGGCATAATGCCACCTCCTCATAGAAAAATTTATTTTTTCTCGTTTCCGGGAAACTTTTCTTTTTTATGCGAGTCTGACTTATTGAAAGACGCGCATTTATTATCATCATCCCTATTAGAGATGTTTATTTGGCCACAATTTCTGTGGCCTTTCTTTTTAATTCGCGGCCAGATAGTCGTCAAAACTTATCGTATCTTCAGACTCAATCTGACGTTGACGCAGCCAGGACCGCTCGCTCGCAGCAGACAATTGTTCTTCCGTCAACACTTGCAACGGTTCGCTACTGAGCATTTTGCGGTATTCGTCCGCTAAATTCAGCCCCACGCTACCATTGCCTTCTTGCTTCATCAACGCTAATAATCGACCAGAGAACGTCGTTTCTGGATCGTCAAAGCCAGTAAGTAGCTCATCGCAGACCTGCTGATAGTGCGGTTGGCCGTTTTCCGCGTCCAATACTTCGGCAACGCGACGTAAATCCGCAAACAGAGATTTCCCTACCTCGGCAATCGGCTGTTGGATGGTTTCACACCGCATACCCACCGTTTGCCCCGGTCTACGCCCTTCCAGAATCACTCGGTTCCAGTTTTTACGCGTACACAGCAGTTCATCAGCGCTCATTTCCGGCGCATCTGCAAGCGCACACCAGATAAGGAATAAATCCAGGAAACGTACCTGACCTTCACTCACCCCAGTCGGAGAGAAAGGATTGATATCCAGCGAACGCACTTCAATATATTCGATTCCGTCACGCAGCAAGGCATCAGACGGCGTTTCACCCGCACGTGTTACACGCTTCGGACGAATCGGCGCATAGAGTTCATTCTCAATCTGCAGGACGTTCGTATTTAATTGTAGATAACGCCCTCCCTTCTTCATACCAACCCGAGCATATTCCTCAGACGGCGTTTTTATCGCACGTTTTAACGCGGCGACATAGGTATCCAGATCGTTAAACGTAATACCCAAATCGCTCTGTGATTTATTGGTATAGCCTAAATCACTGAGCCGCAGAGAGGTCGCATAAGGCAGGTACAGCATGCCTTTTTCCGTGCGCTCAAACGGCAATGCCGTTTCCCGCCCTTTCAGGAAAGAAGAACAGATCGCCGGAGAAGCACCGAACAGATAAGGGATCACCCAACCAAAGCGGTAATAATTGCGAATCAGTCTGAAGTACCCCGCAGAAATGGCTTTCTTTCCGCTTTCTGCATCAGCGACACCTTCGCGCGCCTGCCAGAATGACAGCGGCAAGGAGAAATTGTAATGCACGCCGGAAATGGTCTGCATCAACGCGCCATAGCGGTTTTTCAGCCCTTCGCGATACAGCGTTTTGAAGCGCCCGACATTTGATGAGCCATACTGCGCTAGCTCTATATTTTGCTCGCTATCGATAAAGCACGGCATGCTCAATGGCCACATCCGCTCATCGCCCAGATTGCGGGAAACGTGGCGATGAATATCGCGCAGAAACGTCAGTAGGTGATCGACATCTTTATCGACCGGCGTAATAAACTCCAACAGCGCTTCTGCAAAATCTGTCGTGATCCACGGGTGTGCCAACGCCGACCCCAATATCTCGGGGTGCCCTGTCGTAGCAAGATGCCCGTTTGCTGTTACGCGCAATGTTTCGCGTTCAATTCCACGCTGAATGCCCTTCACCGCCAATGGGTGTTTTTCCAGCCAAGAAAGTGCTTCTGAAATGTCCGGGATCAAATCGACCTCCCGTTGTTAAAATGTAATGGTTGTAAGCATAATTGAAACTCAGTAGCACTCACCAGTTCACATTGCAATCTGGTTAAGACCACCACGCCATACCCTGTAATGTTATACCTGCCAATACGATATATCGCAGCGCTTTTCCAATACCGATGAAAATCACCGATCGCACCCAGGGCATGCGTAGCCAACCCGCTAACACGCACAATAAATCGCCTACTACCGGCACCCAGCTAAATAACAGCGCAGCACAGCCATAACGTTGTAACCAGCGCATAGCCACCGTATACCCAGCTTGTTGTTTTGGCTGAGGGAGTAAGCGCCCTATAAAAATATTTATTAACCCGCCCAGTGTATTTCCTACCGTTGCCACAGCGATCAACAGGTAAGGTTTCACACTATCAGCAAGTAATAATGTCACCAGCAGCACTTCTGAACTGCCGGGCAACAGTGTTGCACTGAGCAGGCTACTCCAGAAAAGAGAAAAAACGGCCCAGAACTCACTCACAATGTACGGACGTCATGATCACTGAAAAGAGAGCTTACTTTATCGTAAAGTGAAAACGTTGTCGCTTACTCAATAACCTTATAAAAAACAGGTTATTACCGCCATAGTAGTAAGAAACCTTTATTTGTTCACCGATTCAATATAGGTATACAGACCGGGCAGGATATAAGAATTCAGGTACGGACGTGATGAGAGAAATATCGTTCTGATATCAGCAAGGGAGCATAATAATGCTAAAGGACGTTTGATAAAATAGTCGTGGTGTACCTGAGAACATTGTCTGACTTGCTACCGCAATAACAGGACATCGATTACGTAATGCCATTCTTGCGCTATCAAGCCATGCTAAGGCATGAAGCAAGAAAAAGATTTTATTTACATCAGAATATGGTGCATCCGGGAGGATTCGAACCTCCGACCGCTCGGTTCGTAGCCGAGTACTCTATCCAGCTGAGCTACGGATGCAGAGTGTGGTGCAGAAATAAGGGGATTGAACGAGATACTTAGAATGGTGCATCCGGGAGGATTCGAACCTCCGACCGCTCGGTTCGTAGCCGAGTACTCTATCCAGCTGAGCTACGGATGCATTGATGATTCTTTATCTACGACAAAACTTGCTTTTACTAATACTGCTTGCCTCACAAAGGCAAGTATTTAATGGTGCATCCGGGAGGATTCGAACCTCCGACCGCTCGGTTCGTAGCCGAGTACTCTATCCAGCTGAGCTACGGATGCATATTAAATGGCGGTGAGGGAGGGATTCGAACCCTCGATGCAGCTTTTGACCGCATACTCCCTTAGCAGGGGAGCGCCTTCAGCCTCTCGGCCACCTCACCTTACATTACCTGATTCACTACTCAGAACTTCTTGTTAGTGCTCACCGGTACTGCGTGGCGCACATATTACTTTCCCAGACTTATAAGTCAAACAATTTTTCCCACCTTGTGTTCGTTTGAACAATTCGCATCCAAGACGAGCATTTTCACAACAAAAAGTCTGTTTTATCGACAGAAAAACAGGCAGTTACCATGAGAAAGGAAGTGCACAGTAAAAATGGATCTATCGATAAATGTGTGGGAGAAAAGCGGGAAAGAACAATTGCGTCCCGCGAACACGAGACGCATTGTGAATCAATATGACGTTGGTTGAGATTTTTCGGCCTGAATACGCTGATAGATCTCTTCACGGTGGACAGAAACCTCTTTAGGTGCATTAACACCAATACGCACCTGGTTGCCTTTCACTCCTAATACGGTAACCGTTACCTCATCGCCGATCATGAGGGTTTCGCCAACTCGACGAGTCAAAATAAGCATTCTTTGCTCCTTGAAAGATTATAAAGAGTCGGGTCTCTCTGTCTCCCCGCCATTATCCATCATGTGCCGTGAAAACGTAAACCTAGACGATGGTATAAGCACCACCACATTCTGGTTTGTCACTACTTGTTAGTTTAGTCGATATCAGTAGCTTGTGCTTTTGTTATCACAACAGCAGGACTGAGCATGTCATACTTCAGAATATCTGAAGGTAGCACACGTTTTATCCCATTTGTCGGATCCTTTTCCGCAGACAAAAACGCCACAACCAGAAAGTTATGGCGTTTTTGCTGGATAACGCGAATAAACGTTATCTATCGTTTATAGCTTAGCAGTAATCCAAGATTCAACGCTTGCCAGCGCAGCAGGCAATGCAGACACGTCTGAACCACCAGCCTGAGCCATATCCGGGCGACCACCGCCTTTACCTCCCACCTGCTGGGCAACAAACCCAATCAGTTCGCCGGCTTTTACGCGGTCGGTCAGATCTTTCGTTACACCAGAAATCAAGCTAACCCGGCCTTCTACCACCGTTCCGAGAACGATAACAGCAGACCCTAGCTGATTCTTCAGGTCATCCACCATCGTGCGCAGCAGTTTAGGATCCACATTGTCCAGTTGCGTAACCAGCAACTTCACGCCGCTAACCTCTTTCGCTTTGCCGGACAGCGAGGAGCTTTCCTGCGCCGCTTGCTGAGCCTTCAACTGCTGAAGCTCTTTCTCCAACGCGCGGGCACGATCAAGAACAGAGCGTACCTTATCCGTCAGGTTGTGACTATCCCCTTTCAGCAGTTGCGCGATATCTTGCAGAACGTCGCTCTGACGGTGCAGCGCAGAAAGCGCATTTTCACCCGTGGTAGCTTCAATACGACGCACCCCGGCTGCGGTACCCGATTCAGAAATGATTTGGAACAGGCCGATATCACCAGTACGACTTGCATGCGTGCCCCCACACAGTTCAATGGAGAAATCCCCCATCGTCAGGACACGGACATGATCGTCGTACTTCTCGCCGAACAACGCCATCGCCCCTTTCGCTCTCGCGTCATCCAGCGCCATGACATCCGTTTGCACGGTAAGGTTACGGCGGATTTGCGCATTGACGATATCTTCAACCTGACGAATCTGCTCAGGTTTCATCGCTTCCGTATGTGAGAAGTCAAAACGGAGATAGCTGTCGTTAACCAGAGAACCTTTCTGCGCGACATGATCGCCCAGAACCTGACGCAACGCGGCATGCAGCAGGTGCGTTGCGGAGTGATTCAGACGAATGCGATCGCGGCGTTTGCTATCAACGTTTGCATCGACACTGTCGTTAACACGCAGTGTACCCTGAGTCAGTTTACCGACGTGGCCGATGGCCTGACCATATTTCTGAGTATCTTGAACGGCAAAACTGGCACCCACGTTTTTCAGTTCCCCCTGATCGCCAACCTGACCACCGGATTCACCATAGAATGGCGTTTCGTTCAAGATCACGACGGCTTCATCACCTGCCGCAATCTGATCAACCGCGTTTCCATTGTGATAAAGCGCAATAACCTTCGCTTGCTGCTGCGTTTTTTCATAGCCGCAGAATGGCGTGTTCTCATCCACACGGATGAGGCTGTTGTAGTCAACACCAAATCCGCTGGCTTCACGCGCGCGCTGGCGCTGAGCCGTCATCGCAGCTTCAAAGCCTTCTTCATCAACTTTTAGGCCACGCTCGCGGCACACATCCGCAGTGAGATCGACAGGGAAACCATAGGTGTCATAAAGACGGAAGGCCGTTTCGCCATCCAGCGTATCCCCTTTCAGGTTTTTAATTTCTTCGTCCAGCAGAGACAAACCACGCTCAAGCGTGCGAGCAAACTGCTCTTCTTCGGTCTTCAGCGCCTGCTCAACGACAGACTGCTGTTTCTTCAGTTCTTCTGCCGCTGGCCCCATGACTTCAATTAGTGGCGCAACCAGTTTGTAGAAGAAGGCATCCGTAGCGCCCAACATGTTACCGTGACGTGCAGCGCGGCGAATGATACGGCGCAGGACATAGCCACGGTTTTCATTAGATGGCGTCACGCCATCCGCAATTAGGAACGCACAAGAACGGATATGGTCGGCGATAACACGCAGCGATTTATTGGTTAAATCTGTCGTACCAACGGCTTTCGCTACCGCCTCAATCAGCGTTTTGAACAAATCAATGTCATAGTTTGAATTGACGTGCTGCAACACGGCAGAAATTCGTTCTAACCCCATTCCGGTATCGACGGAAGGTTTCGGCAGCGGCAGCATCGTGCCGTCAACCTGACGGTTGAACTGCATGAACACCAGGTTCCAAATTTCGATATAGCGGTCGCCGTCTTCATCAAGGCTTCCCGGCGGGCCACCCGCAATGTGTTCACCGTGATCGTAGAAAATCTCGGTACACGGACCACACGGGCCCGTTTCGCCCATCTGCCAGAAATTATCAGAGGCGTAAGGTCCGCCTTTGTTATCACCAATACGAATAATTCTTTCGCACGGTACGCCAACTTCATCAGCCCAAATGTTGTAGGCCTCGTCATCCGTTGCGTATACCGTTACCCACAGTTTCTCTTTCGGCAGGTTGAACCACTGGGGAGACGTCAGCAATTCCCACGCATAGCGGATCGCATCATGCTTGAAGTAATCGCCGAAGCTAAAGTTACCCAGCATTTCAAAGAAGGTGTGGTGGCGTGCAGTATAACCTACGTTTTCCAGGTCATTATGTTTACCACCGGCACGCACACAGCGCTGTGAGGTCGTCGCTCGGACATAGTTACGTTTATCCAGCCCGAGGAACACATCTTTAAACTGGTTCATACCCGCATTGGTGAATAACAATGTCGGATCGTTGTTCGGCACCAGAGAGCTGCTATCAACAACCTGGTGTCCCTTACTGTGGAAAAAATCGAGAAACGCTTGACGGATCTCAGCGGTGCTCTTGCTCATAATTGTCCTGGAATCAAGCTAGAAGAACAGGTCGCGGGCAAGGTTAGTCCAGCATGCTGACGCTACCGAGCAACTCACGAACAAAAAAGTGGGAATAAGATAAATTTTCTTCGATGGGAAGTAAAATCCCGTATGCGTTCAATCTGAAAAATTCGTATAAATTGACTGGATTTCTTCATGAAAAAAGCCGCGATAGAGCAGGTATCGCTGATGTTTGACTTTGTCTTTCCATTCATCGGACAGAGGGTGCCCGAATTTTCGTTCCACAACTGATTTCGCCAGCGCGCACCAATCAACATCACTCTCGTTTAATGCCGTGGCTAATATCGTCTTATCGATTCCTTTCTGGCTAAGCTCCATTTTAATTCGCTGGACGCCATAACCTTTGCGACTTCGGCTGCTGATATAGCGGCGTGCATAGCGCGCATCATCCAGCCAACCGTGCTCCTTGCAGTAAGCAATGGCCGCTTCCACATCTTCTGCTCCAGCTCGGGCAGTAGCGTCGTCCGCTTCATCTTCTGCTTCTGCGCTTTCTAATTTATATAAATACGCCGCACATTTGCGGCGTATTTCGGCTTCACTATAATCCCGAACAGACAGCACATTCATCGCATAGCGTAAGGGTTTATTCATCCATCTACCCGCTGATGTACTTTGTCGCAGGGAATTCAGCCACCATTAAAACTCTTCGTTGCCTTCGTCGGCGAATGCATCTTCGTCATGGCTGTTACCGGCTGTGGCAGGCGTCAGCTCATTGCCTTTATGCAACAGCATTTCACGCAATTTCTTATCCAGTTCCGCAGCAACCGCTGGGTTTTCTTTCAGGAAATTACAGGCATTCGCTTTACCTTGACCAATCTTGTCGCCGTTATAGCTATACCAGGCACCCGCTTTTTCGATCAACTTGTGTTTCACACCCAGATCGACCAGCTCACCGTGGATGTTGATGCCTTCGCCGTACAGAATCTGGAATTCAGCCTGTTTGAACGGTGCAGCAACTTTATTCTTCACGACTTTAACGCGAGTTTCACTGCCGACGACTTCTTCGCCTTCCTTAATAGCACCAGTACGGCGAATATCCAGACGAACGGAAGCATAAAACTTCAGAGCGTTACCACCAGTTGTGGTTTCAGGGTTACCGAACATCACACCAATTTTCATACGGATCTGGTTGATGAAGATCAGCAGCGTATTGGCTTGTTTCAGGTTACCCGCCAGTTTACGCATAGCCTGGCTCATCATACGTGCGGCCAGCCCCATGTGGGAGTCGCCGATCTCACCTTCAATTTCGGCTTTCGGCGTCAGAGCCGCAACAGAGTCGACAATGATAACGTCAACAGCACCAGATCGCGTTAGCGCATCACAGATTTCCAGCGCTTGCTCGCCGGTATCCGGTTGAGAACACAGCAGATTATCGATATCTACGCCAAGCTTTTTCGCATAAATCGGATCCAACGCGTGTTCAGCATCAATGAACGCACACGTTTTACCTTCACGCTGAGCAGCAGCAATAACTTGTAAGGTTAGCGTTGTTTTACCGGAAGATTCCGGGCCATAAATCTCAACGATACGGCCCATCGGCAAACCGCCGGCACCCAGAGCAATATCAAGGGACAAAGAGCCTGTAGAAATGGTTTCAACATCCATTGAGCGATCCTCGCCCAACCGCATGATAGAACCTTTACCAAATTGCTTTTCGATTTGGCCCAGTGCTGCCGCAAGTGCCTTTTGTTTGTTCTCATCAATAGCCATTTCTGCTCCTGTCATGCGGCGTAAAGCTGCTGTCTTTACGCGGCTGCTTAATCATGAATTGCCGAATAATTACTGACATTATACTGTATGCGCATACAGCATCAAGGTTATTTTTTCAGAAACGCGTCGAGCAGCGTTTGCAGCGCAAAATGGACCGATTGCAGACGTACAGCGTTTCTGTCTCCACTGAATCGCATCGTCCGTGCGAATGCCCCGCCTTGTTTATCAGTGAAGCCAAACCATACCGTGCCGACTGGCTTCTCTTCGGTCCCACCGTCGGGCCCGGCGATGCCGCTTACTGATATGGCAAAATCCGCATCGGAAGCTTGCAACGCCCCTGCTGCCATTTCATTGACGACAGCTTCACTCACCGCACCGTGCCATTCCAATGTCTCCGCGCTCACATTCACCAGACGCTGCTTGGCCAGATTGCTGTATGTCACAAACCCATAGTCAAACCAGTCGGAGCTGCCTGCGACATCAGTAATAGACTTAGCCAGCCAGCCTCCAGTGCAGGATTCCGCGCACGTCAGCGTGGCACCACGCGCCTTCAGTTTTTCACCGACCAAAACACTTAACCGCAGAATGTCAGTTTCCGTCATTGCCGCCTCATCTTAATCAAGGATTGTTGGGTCAGGGTAACACTTTTCCCTGAAAAAGACGCCCCGCTGCACGGCATGCGAAGCGCATAGCAAAGAAGATGAAAAGCAATGAAAAACGAGAGAAACCGAATAAAACGCCGCAGGTGATCAGGAGGAAAATAGCGTTAATTTACTACGTGTTCAGTAGGGTTAGAGTACAAAGCGGATAGGAATAATTAATCATAGCATGATTTACATACAGTCTGCGCAACTGGTGCATCGCCAGTCCTGCTTATTTATAGCCTGAAAGAAATATCTAAAATAACATTTTTCGATTGGGACATTATTTTCTTCGAAGCTATCGGCCAACCAGTCGATATTTTCCAGAGTCCAATCGTCCTCCTCTAATCCGTCACCGGTAGGTTTCATCATCAGGATCGAAGATAGAGTAACCCCCTATCATTCCCATATGATTTTCTTTATATTTTTCCGGTAACGTGAAATCTTTTTCTTTATAAGATATTAACCAGTGACCGTGGCAACGATTATAAATATCAATTCATATAAAAATAAAATACCTAAACAGAGAAATACAAATAAAAAAACCCACTAAAAAATAGTGGAAGGGGTACGGTTATTATTATGGAAAAACCCTGGTTTTTTGCGGCACGGCATTCGGCTTCTGTCTGATGCTTACAGTACGGAAGAAACATTAACTCAACATTAGGCGCGCAAAAATCCTGACTACTGTTGTGATAGTCGACACCAACACTATCTCATATCGGCAGCCTCCCCCGCTTTGCTTCGCTGGCCTATATCAGTCAGAATAGTGTACATATGCCCATCAAGGGGTAACCATCGATTAGGGAGAATGACGGGTGTTTCCCTCTTTCTTAAAAAGAACCGCAGCGAAAAATGGCAACTATGCCAATGAGATCAGCAGCAGCATTACTATCAATAGTCCGGCAGAACGCTTGTTTGATCTTTGGCGTAAACCGGAAACGTTGCCGATCCTGATGGGGCATTTCGCCAGTATCGAGATACTGAACTATACCGACTCCAACTGGCGGATTAACACGCCGATTGGCGCGCTCATTGAATGGCAGGCTCGTATTATTGATGAGAAGCCAGGGGAATATATCCACTGGCGTTCGTTGGAAGGAGCGCGGGTTCCCAATGAAGGCAGGCTCTCTTTTCAACCAGCCGCATCGGAAACGGGTACAGCCGTAACGCTGACGATTCGCTACAATCCACCGGGAGGCTTGATTGGGAAAAAGATTGGCCAAATGTTTGATATGTTTTCTCGCGACATGCTGACGAAAACGCTCCATCGTTTTAAAAAATTAGCGGAGGGTGAACTGGTTTAAGCCGAACCAGACACCTCGCGACAGGTCATCATTGAACCTTTTCCTGAACTGGCGACAGCGCCCCCCCCCAAAAAAAGAGGAACGTAGAATGCTGGAATTGATTCAAGTCATTGGTATTGGTCTGGTGTTAATCCTGCCACTTGCGAATCCACTGACAACGGTAGCGGTATTTCTGGCGATGTCCGGCAACATGAGCCGAGGGGAACGAAATCGTCAAATCTTTCAGGCCTCGCTCTATGTCTTCATCATTATGACCATCGCGTACTACGCGGGTCAGGTCGTGATGAATACCTTCGGGATTTCTATTCCCGGATTACGTATTGCCGGCGGGCTCATCGTGATGTTTATCGGTTTTCGCATGCTTTTTCCTCAGCAAAAACCAGAAAATGCGCCTGAAGTCAAAAGCAAAAAAGAAGAAATCAACGACAGTTTCTCTGCCAATGAGGTCAATATTGCCTTCGTTCCGCTGGCGATGCCCAGCACCGCAGGGCCAGGGACCATTGCCCTCATCATTAGTTCTGCTTCGCAAATCAAGAGCGGCGTCGATATTACGCCATGGGTGATTACCGTTGCCCCCGTGCTGACTTTTGTGTTGATCAGCCTGATCGTCTGGCTCAGTCTGAAATGCTCAGGCCTGATTATGCGTTTGATCGGTAAAAGCGGCATTGAAGCTATTTCACGACTGATGGGATTCCTGCTGGTTTGCATGGGGGTACAGTTCATCATTAATGGTACGCTGGAGATCGTGCATTCTCTCCATTAAGTCGAAGATGATGGAAAATATCAATACGTTGAGCCTAATTAGCGTCTATAACTTTGAATGGCGGGTTTATTCATTGGTCGCAAGCGATGCCCCGCCCGTGTGACATAACAAAAAGAAAGCGTGATTCTGTTTACTTGGCGGAAAATAGGTGCGGCCACCATGAAAATAAGAAAACGACTCCCTGTCAATTTGCGTTCACTCATTTTATTCCTCGCCATTATCAGCATGCTCATTACGCTGACCAATGCCTATGTTACTGTTTATAAAGTACAAAAAAGCGCATTACCAACCAGATATTGAGTTCAAACCTTAACTACTCTTCGAAACTCGCAGCGACCACAGAAAGTTTGTTATCCTCCGCACAACAAGAACTGGCCTACAGCGCGGTATTGATATAGACCATTTCAAACGCGTGAATGACACCTACGGACATAATATCGGCGACGACGTCATCAGATTGCTGGCTAAAAGCATAAAAGAGGGGTCACGTGACTCCGATCTGATTTGCCGTACTGGCGGAGAGGAATTCCTCGCACGCCTGCCCGATACGGATATGAAACAAACCATTGATATTGCAGAATGGCTGCGTAGAAAAGTGGAAAAAAAGCCGCTGCCGATTCCTGAAAACATCACGATTTCATTAGGCGTCACCTGCTTTATTCCGGGAACGGAACAGATAGACAGCGTGTTGAAAATTGCGGATGACGCCCTCTATCAGGCCAAACATGAAGGCAGAAACCGGGTCGTCGCCAAAGTGGTGCCCGACAGTTTAATCGACAGCGGCACAGAATAGATGCGTTCAGCACTCGTCCCACGAGCAAGAAAACAGGCAAAAAAAACCCGCACAAGGCGGGTAAGGTCATTCTAATGACAGGGATGGTTAACTAACACAACACTCACAGAGATGTGAGGTACTGACAAGGGATGTAAGGACTATAGCAAGCCAAATGTATAGTATTGTCATCAGCAAGTAAGGTTAGTCTGCCGGTTGTAAAACAACATTGGCGATGTTTCCCTGTCGCCTTGTCTGGCTATTTCCCCCCTCTCCTAGTCTCAACTACGCTTTTTTCGTTTTCATCAGCGCTGCCAGCAGCGACATGATTGCCAGCACATCACCACGTTACTTGCCATCCACAACGGTAAGCCATATTCGCTTTACCACCGACCGTATCCGGTATTACTCTGATGGCATAACTTGTCATGACAGGGCTGGCAATCTTTTGCCGCCTTTTTTCAAAATATTACGAGGCGATGCATGAAACTTTTCATTTACGAACACTGCCCATTCTGTGTCAGAGCCAGAATGATTTTTGGTCTGAAAAATCTGCCTGTTGAGCAATCCGTCATTATGGAAGGCGACGTCGACACGCCGACGCGTATGGTGGGCCGCAAAGTGGTGCCTATCCTGCAAAAAGAAGATGGCAGCTTCATACCGGAAAGCATGGATATCGTCCACTATGTCGACAGCAAACAAGCGCCGTTAATCGCCGACAAACCGGTTGACGCGGAGATTGAAGCCTGGTGCAAGTCCGTTTCCAGCGCGGTGTTTAACCTTGCCGTTCCCCGCTTCACGAAAGCCGATTTCAAAGAGCTTTCCACGCCAGAAGCGCGTCATGCTTACATCCAGCGCGAAGAAAAAGCCTTCGGTGATCTGGATGCACTGCTCGCGAAAACGCCAGAACTGATGGCTGAAGTGGAACAAAAACTCGAAACGCTTGAACCGCGTCTGGCAAACGTCAGCGCCATTTCCACCACCGATTTCATTCTGTTCCCGATCTTACTGTCGCTCACGATCGTGAAAGGCGTGCAGTTCGGCCCTAACCTTCAGGCGTACCTTGAGCGTGTATCAGAAGCCAGCAAGGTAGCGTTGTTGACTGATAAAGCGCTGTAAAGCAGAAATAACAATAGGAGCGGCTTATGGCAGCTCCTATTGTTAACCACGTTCGGATCACGTTGCTTATTTACTCATGGCGGTCAGGATTATTGATTCTTAGGATTGAGAGCACATCCTTCTACGTCGCGCTCAAGTTCAATCACCGCATACGCCTGAATATTTTTCGTTTTCTTTATCAGGAAAGGACTTGTCGAAAAGTAACGCCTAATGAGGACATCATCCACGAAGCAGGCAATAATCTCTTGTTCATTTTCCGAGATAATACGTAATGAATACATTCAACTTCGATCTTTTTCCATTGCTTCTGCCCTGTTATCTTCCTGACTGAACACATAGTCACCGATATCCTTTAACAACCTCCCTTTGCGAAAATGCTTCAGCCCAAAAGAACTGAAAAAAATGGTTACATCTAAATGTTTCAGCAACATCAGCGCATCTGTTTTAGCTGCCGAAAAACTGGTTTGAGGAATCATCAATAGAAAAAAATTACAGCCAAGAATAGTTTCATTTACTGCAACCCTGCGATAGAAAATCCGTGCGTGTATCCTATTTAGCACCATGATTCGCAATAGCGTTATGGGGCTCGTTTCACCCCATAACAGCGACATAGCTACACATGTAGCAAAGTTGTCTCCCAGACTGATGCCATACAGTTCTTCGGTGGAGGACATAGCGCATTCACTTCGACATTAATCGAATCGTATCCACTATTGATGATAAATATCGACACCCTCGACAACCAATCGTCATAAGCGAGGAAACTCACTACTCTGGCATTTTCAGGTAAGGAGGCTTGCAACGATTTAACCGCTCGTCCTCCGGTAGTCGCCAATGTATTTATTTATAAGATGACAATATCGATATCTTAGTGAACGATAACGCTCATGCCATATCAGGAGACTTAACTAAGTAATGACTAGGCATACCACGGATCTTCACAATCTCACCGTCTAACTGCTGTGCTTCGGCATTCTTCATCAGCACAAACTGCCCATTCACATTGGCGGCAACACCATGCCAGGGCGTCAACCAATCGTCCTTGGTCGGCATCATATGAATACCCAGCTTCAGACTATCCGAAGGTTGAGGATGAATAGACAATCGGATAGCGTCTGGGAATTGTTCAGCAAGCAGGTTACCCCACGCCCAACTGCGCTGAATCACGCCACACGCGCGTTTTTTGGCATCCTTCTGTAACGCCGCATTAGATCCGGTATAGTCAGGCCGTAGACTATCTTCATAAAGAAAGCGGGTTATTGAACGATAAAGCTGCAAGCCTTCTTCGCTCTGCATAAGCTGCGCCTTGATCTCTTCTTCTGACTCGGCGTAATCCTCAACCAGCCGTTGGCGAAGATGATCATAATCAGTGGTAAGTGGTTCCATATTCTCTACGTCTTTAAGGTTAAAGACACTGAGATGAACGGCACCCAGTTCATGCAGCAAATTTTCAATCTCATTCTGATAGATGTTAATCGTTTCATCGCTGGTTCCAATCAGATCGCCAAATACATGCCCATCCGAGCAAATACGGATATGCGCGCCTGGCGGATAATAAAGCTGAATACGCTGACATAACGAATTAAGAAAGGTCAGGGACAAACGCTCCGCCATATCTGGCACTCTACCCAGCACTTTATAGGGGCTAGGGGATTTAACTGGAAACGCAGGCAGAATAAGTTCAACACGACGACCTTTTTCAACAAAAGCACGAATTCTGGGTAATTGAACCTGAGTCACCTGAGACTCTTCTTCACTAACCGGCTTCGTTGAATGGGTAAATTTACGCCGATATTGGATTAACTCACTTAATATTAGCGATGAAATTAATTCATTATTTATCATATCCACAACAACCTCATTAACTTAAAGAGTAAAATTAAACGCATAGCTATGCGCAGCAACAATAAAATAAAACCCTTATCAAGTACAAAAAAAATAATGAATAACATATTCAGTATTTTTATTTATTCCGCTAATAATTCACATTAAACATAAAATAAACATAAGAAAAATAATTAAGCATTAAAATCAGGGATAAGCCACAATACCGCAAGCGATGGCAACAGTGCAGATAGGATTAGTGGAGAATGGAGAATGGAGAATGGAGAATGGAGAATGGAGAATGGAGAATGGAGAATGGATTCTGACGGATTCCCTGATGCGATAAACAACGTCTACGCGCAGATACATATCCAGCTATGCATCATCCATATGGTGCGCAACAGCCTGAAATACGTGTCGTGGAAGGACTACAAAGGGGTCACCAGCGGGCTAAAACGTGTATCAGAAACCGACAGAGGAAGCGGCGTTGATGGCGCTGGAGAAGTTTGCCAGTGTCTGGGATGAGAAATACCCGCAAATCAGCAAAAGCTGGCGTACGCACTGGGAAAACCTCAATACCTTTTACGGCTACCCACCGGATATCCGTAAAGCCCTCTACACCACGAACGCCATTGAGTCGCTGAATAGCGTGATACGGCAGGCGATAAAGAAACGCAAAGTGTTCGCAACAAATGACTCAGTGCGGAAAGTGGTTTATCTGGCGGTACAGTCAGCGTCGAAAAAATGGAGCATGCCAATCCAGAACTGGCGGCTGGCAATAAGCCGTTTTATTATCGAGTTCGGTGACCGCCTGAGCGATCACCTTTAATCGGATGACAATTACACAGAATTATTTACAGGGTCGTCTTTTGGGAAAAATCCATCACCAAATAATTTTAAATAATAACCAGACCAATAATCAGAAAATTCATTTATTGCTTCCGATCCCAGATTAATATTACTTATTGATTTAGGTATTTTTTATTTTTTTGCAGTTTGAAGCTATCAGCCAGTTCTCTCCTGAAGAGAAAGCCGTAGCTAAGGTGCTGCTGGAGTCATTGATTTTGAAGCATGATGCGAACCGGTTTTCGCGAAGTAAATAGCAGCTAAAGAAGAAGCGCGGCTTCCGTGTGTTCGAGCATATGAAAGCCGCTCACCACAAGCAACTATACGAGGTAGTTAATCATGGCTAAGGCACATTCTAAGTCAGACGTCACAGTTAATAAAGCAACCAGAACAGAGCGTTACTACACTGTGGGATACGCGTCGCACAACGGCAAGCCCAACCCACCCTCCGCCATCAACCTTAAGGTCGCTGGCTTGAAGCGTCCGGCTTTATCACCGGGATGCCCGTGACTGTCACGGTGGAGCGGGGAAGGCGATGACCGTTCTTTTACGGTAGTTCGTTACACGAAGCCCCACCAGAAGGTCATTACGGGCATTCCCCCGCTCCGGGAACAGCGACAGTGATTCACAGTAATCAACCACGCTTTCCGTGTAGCTGAGCGCCGTGTTGGGTGTCGCCGCCTCCGCGATATAACCATACAACGCGGCAAGTTGTTCCTCCGCTTCGGGGGCGAACACTACCTGATACTCCATTCTTATTCTCCGGTCGCCTTCTTGTGCTCGGCTTTCAGCCTGTTTCTGATGTCGTTTCCACTGAGGCTGTCCGTTTCACCCTGTTGCAGCGCATTCCATGCCGGAACAACCTGTTCCTGCAACCATTTCTCCACCGCATTATCACGTGCCAGCAGCGCCCGAAGCCCCTCACGGATAACCTCGCTTTCTGATGCATATTCGCCGCTGGCAACACGCGCTTTGACCAGTGCCGCCATCTCATTCGGCAACGTGATGCTCATCTGCTGTGTCGTTCTCATTGGTAACCCCTTTCTCCCGCCAAGTAGGATTTAATCATGCTCATTTTTTTAACGATTGTCAGGAACAGCCATCGCTGTTTTCTTCCTGCGTCGCGTTTTCGGCTTGTGCTCTGCCGGGTGCGCCTTCTCATGCACCTGTTTCAGATGACCGATAGCCACGCGGGTATATATCTGCGTCGTCTCCAGCTTCTCATGGCCTAAGATAGCCTGTATGTGGCGCTGCAACGCATGGATAGCTTCGGTCTGTTCACGGGATTCATTGACGGTCAGGACAAGGCAACGATTGAGAAGCTCTTCATCCACGTCGATGGCCGCCGTGGTTAACATCAACATCACCGGGCCTTTCACCGTGTACTGTTTCGTCACCAGATTGCCTATGGCATCATCCTTGCCTGTGCTGGCTATCGTTAACTCACCATCCGACTGAAGCAACTTGAGGGCATACGCTGCCTGCCGCACACCTTCTTCTTCCGCTATCGCCAGTATCTTGTGTTGCAGGTTGGTTTCACCCAGATAGAACAGGCTTTGCCCGGTCATCGCCGAGTATTGCAGGCGCTCTTCCGGTGGGATGAGATTCAGCACCGCATTCATCAGGCTGGATTTCCCCGCCGCCGAACTGCTCTGGATTAACACCGCCAACGGCCTGTCCAGATTGCGTGACACCGCCGCCAGGTCATACGTCAGACGGCTAATCAGGTTCGGGTCTTGCAGCAGCGCCAGCGCGTCCGCTTTCGCATCCTCATCCAGTTCCAGCGCAGTGTCACTGGCGGTTTCGGGTTGAGTAAGGTGATTTTCCAGTGCCAGCAGCACCCGCCCTAAGCGCTGTTTGATGTCGCTTTCCGCTAACCCTAACTCTGACGCAGCCAGCCGCGCATACCCCGCCCAGCTCCCGGTGCTCATCATGTCCACGCTGTCCGCGAACACCACGCCGCTACCCACCTTGACCGACGCCATGCCACGGATACGCCAGTGCTGACCGGTGACGAACCACTTTTTAACATGGTCTGATGCTATGACTGTCGGTGTTCGTACCACGTCCCTGCGTAAACAAAAAGGCTTATCACAACAGGCGCTGGCTGACGCGACAGGGATTCATGTCACGCAGATAAAGCGCTACGAAGGCGGTAACGCTTTACCCTCTTTTGACGCACTTAAAAACTGTCTCAGGTCTTGCGGGTCACAACAGATTATCTGGTTTTTGAAGGGGATGAGCTGAAGCCCGATGCTGACCTTGCCTTGCAGTTTCAGGCTATCAGCCACATGGAGCCGGAGCAGCAGAAGGTTATCAAGCAACTCTTGGAAGGGATGATTGTCAAGTACGAGGCGGAACGATGGTCATCTAAATTAAAGTAGCGCAATGCATACGGGCTGGCACCCGTACACATTGCTCACCACAAGCAACTATAGGAGTAGTTACTATGGCTGACGCGCATTCTACGCCAGATACCACCGTTTTTAAAATCGCTCAGCACGAACGCTTTACCCGCGTCGGCTATCGACCCATCAAGGCAACCACAACACCCCCCGCTATCAACATCGCCGGGCAGTGGCTGAAGGATGCCGGATTCTCCACCGGGCAACCGCTGAAGCTGCGCATCATGCCCGGTTGCATTGTCATTACCACGCAGGATATCCATGAACTCTGGGGCAACCTGCAAGCCCTCAGCATCGCCCCGTTTGATGAGTACGCCGTCACCCACTGGCTCAACCGTTTTCCCGGCGGCCTGAACGTGGAGGGCGCACGATGAGCATCAGATACGCTTTCCACCACGGTGAACTGCCGGAGCTGACGTTAACGGGTGACGAACTGGCGCTGGCAGGTTTTACCGCCAACACCCTGTTCCGTATTCAGCTTTACCGTAACGGGCTGATACTAACGCGACTGGATGAGGATACCGATATCGCCGCGCTGATGGCTGAACTGGATGGCAACGAAGCAGAAGGCGCAGACTGGGTGAGTGACAACGGCGAGCTGACGCTGGCAGGTGACTGGCTTACCCTGAGCGGGTTACTCAGCCAGCCGTTAAATATTGACGTGCTGCCCGGTAAAATAACCATTCGGGCAGAGTTGGGGAATATGCTGGCGTAATAATACACCCGCTAAAAATAATAAAGCCGGAAGAATCTTTGCAATCGCTTCCGGCTTTTATTTAACAAGACTTATATTTAAAATAATCAGATACGAGGTTTACATTCATACTTTTGGTTTGGGTCACGTTTTAAACTGCTGTTCGTCAACCACTCCTTGGTGAACTTGTCGTTCGGCAATAACTCATTACCGTTATCAGACACCTTAATAGTGAAAGCACCATTGGAATACAGTGTGATAACGCGATTATCATCTTTTCCTTCCACGACATACGCCGCGTTAACAAAATCATAAAGTGCCTGCCCTGCGGGGCAAAATGTCAGACTTTTGTTCAGGGAAGTTTTGTCCTGGTTAACAAACACACCTTCAAGCCATTGTGGATCTTCCCCCATTGCAGTCAATGGCATACTCAACACGAACGGAACCACTAAATATTTAATATATTTCTTCATAACAAACTCCTTTTTATAAATAACAACAGCGTGATAAAAATCATATTTTATTCTGGCAAGCCCAACCCGCCCTCTGCCATCAACCTTAAAGGCCGCTGGCTCGAAGAGTCCGGTTTTATCACCGGGATGCCCGTTACCGTTACGGTGGAGCGCGGCAGGATTATTATTGAGACGCAGATTAATTTATAACGACTGACTAACCCATAAACATAAAATAAAAAAGCCGAAAGGATCGTCAGATCCTCCCGGCTTCTTTAATTAACTAATAAATAAAAAAACCTCTTTACCTTCAGTTTCAAGATAAGACAAGTTATCAGAAAATATATCCAGTAAAATATTATAACTTTTACTGTCATCTCTAAGCGCTTTCTTAATATCTACTAAAAAGATACACACTTTATCATTTTCAAGCGAGTCCAAACCACTAAACATAGAATCAGAAAAAGCATCAAAATTGCATCTACTATATAATGGCGGATCTAAAGGTAGAGACATTTTTATTTCATCAAAGACGTCATATATATCCTTCGCTTGGCTGAAACAGGATTTAATTATCACATATCCATTTTTCTCATACTCACTAGATAGAGCATCCAATTCATTTGCTTGGAAAAAATTAAAAGACATATCATCTAATCCTCACAAAAGATGGGTTTCCTGAATCACCGTAATGCGTCCATGTATAATATGTTTCACCCGTATTATTGTTGACAACAACTCGTCTAGCTCCTGCTCCACTTACACCGGGACCGGGATCTACTCGATACTCGCTATAAGGAGAATTTGCACCACTTCCACCAGGCAATTCACCTTGATGATTTTTAAATGTAGTTCCCCATTTTTTCCCAAGAGCTCCAGCAGGTTTATCTCCGTTATCAATATGTCCTAGCGTTCTATTTACTGCTGCTTCTTCCGCAGCAGGAAGAGAGCCAGGGGTAATCATTGCAGGGTTAGCACCTTTGGATAATTTCGCAGCCTCTTCAGCCGAATATCCTTGTGAGCGATAGTCTTTATACCTTTCATAGCGAGCCTGACAAACAGACCGAGCCAGCCCCAACGGGTCACAGAACTCTAAAGGATTGGATACATAACCTTGAGGCCTTATCCCCCCACCCAGCCCTATCGGGTCCGGCGACAAATACTGTCC
>NZ_JBJXVK010000026.1:0-75363 GCF_046159765.1 Pectobacterium artocarpous | reverse complement strand
GCAACAACTCGTTGCAAGGATGTTTACCCCAAACCTGATTTATTCAACAAAGCCGCATCCTGCTGCAAGAGGCGTTGGTAGATCACCTCGATTTTGTCATTGGCTTGACTGATGGGCATCGCCGACAAGCAGAGCAGTGCGGCAATCATCGTTTTCCTTATCATCGCTGTTATGTCCTTAATTCATTCCCTGAGTGGATAGTAAGTGGTGCAGATAGAAAATATTGAAGTATTTTACTGTAACATAATGATTTTATTGAAAGGTTTTTTTGTCCTATTTTTTATTCAGAGCGGAATAATGGCGGCAATAAAAAAGCGCCATGAAAAGATGGCGCTGGAGAGAGTGAACAGAATGCATATCACATGGGCTGGAAGCGTGCGTTACAGCCCCGCGAATTTAAACGGCGTAGCTGGCTTAAACTGCTCTGAGGCCTGACCAGAATAAATGGTGCTTTGGTTTGGCCCTAAATCTAACTTGCTGGCGTTATTGCCACGCGGAGCGAAGTCAATCTTTTTCAAATCAACCCAAAAGATATTGGGGGATACGGCAGATTCAAAAAAGTATTGTAGCGATTTATGGTCTACAACGGTACGCCAGCGCGTTGAGGCGATATTGGGCATGTTCGGTAACGAATAACCATAAGGAACGGAGGCATTACGTATAATACTGAATGCGGTAGCTAAGTCCGCTTTATCTTTTTCTATTTTATTTTTCTCTGCGGCCCCAGGAATAAGTTTATTGGGAGAAACATTATCCACATAGAATGATGCGCGAACAAAGCGATCGGCAGCGCGGTTCGTTCCCGGTAGCATCACATTGCCACCGATCTGATCCCAATAGGCATTCAGCGTTAATTGTTGATCGAAGGGCGGGGAATTGGTCATCACCTGATAGTCTTTACTATGATGAATGACTTGTTTGCCATCGATATATTCAATAATCGCACTGTCGCCAGATGAATCAGATAAAGAAAGATGGAGTGTCGCATCCCTATGCTGCCCTTCGACAGGTTTAGTGACGACAATGAATTTTTCCTGCTGTAATGATTTTACAGCTTCATCAACGGTGGCAAAATTATCCAACACATATTGTGCCCAGGCAGCGACACTTAAGCCCGGTTTTTTGGCTGTTGGTGCAGTTTTGGGATATTCAGACTCTGCCAGCCAGAGTACGTTTGCTGCCAATCCTTTTTCATTAACGCCATCAGTGGTGGAAGCCATGTTCTCTTTGCTATCAAAGGCAGAGGCAATCACACTGCCATATTTTGACGTCCATTCCAGAGAATGCGGGCCTGCGGCGCCAGAGCGCTTTAATTCTCGAGGGAAAATCCACAGGTTGGTCTCGGTATCATCGGTCCAGTCCATGGAACGGGCGGTAATGGGATAATCTGGGTTATTTTGATCCTTATAAACGAGCCGTGTACAGGCGAGTGATACCGCGGACGTCAACGTCAGAGCTACCAAAGATAATACACACACTGTAGACTTAATCTGCTTATTATTTCTTATCATTTTATTTCTCCAGTTTTGCTTTTTAATGGTGATCGATAAATGCATTTTTATTATAGGAGGTGGTGTTTTTTATTTCCTATTATTTCTTTTTGGTAAAATGGCTGATGCTTTTTACTCTTAATTATTTTAAATGGAATATATTCCCTTTAATGGTTTTTCAGGATTTCGTTACTCTTTCAATGATATTCCATAGTAAAGTGAAGTTTGAATGGAAAATATCCTGATTACGGCTTGTTTTTCATGATAATAAAACAAGTAACGTACCAGCTATTACCCTAATCAAAAGTATTCACATCACCATCATACCGAAACGGGACGAAGACATGATGCGAATAGGAGAAACGGCGGCAATGGCGGCACAGGTGATAAAGTGAAGGAGAGGCGGGTAAAAATAGAATCGAGGGTACGGATGGGAAATCGTAACGATGCGGTATGGATGCCCGTAAATATTCTGGTTGTTTCAATACAAAGTAAAAGTAGGTCAATATTTCACCCAATGTCTTAACCTTACCGACAACTGGCAGTAAACTGGCGGAATGCTTTTTTGACCGATTTTCACTGTGGGCGTTCGCCTGCAGGCGTATCGATTCCGTTCCATCTCTTTTCTGTGAGCTATCTGGTCTATGACGTACCTCAAATTCTTGGGGATTGGGTTTATTTGTGTGCTGTTGCTGTCTTTTTGGCAAAGTTGGGCGCAGTCAACGCGTAACGGCGAAACGTTTAGCGGGCAAAGCTGGTGGTCAGCCAAACGCGATTCTTCCGGCTTAGCGCCTAACCCTGTGCAATTTCGCCAGACGGCTATCGTGCAGGTTTATGCTGCACCGACCTACGGCTGGCGCGGGCTGGTGGCTGTGCATCCGTGGATCATTTTCAAGAAGGCGGGGGAAACGCAATATCGCCGTTATGAAGTGGTGAGCTGGGGGAGTGATAACGTTGTACGTCTGAACCGTTCGGCGGCGGATGCGTATTGGTACGGGGCGATGCCGAAGCTGTTGGTGGAGCACCGTGGTGACAAGGCGGAAGCCATGATCCCGCAGATTGAAGCCGCGATTAACAGCTATCCGTGGCCAAAGACTTACCACGCCTGGCCAGGGCCGAATAGCAATACGTTTCTCGCGCACATTGGCCGTGAAGTGCCTGCGCTCAAGCTCGATATGCCAGCTAATGCCATTGGTAAGGATTACCGACCGATCACGCGTCCGGTTGGACTGTCGCCATCGGGAAGCGGCGTGCAAATCTCACTGCTGGGCGTGCTGGGTATCACGATGGGCATTGAAGAGGGGATTGAGGCCAATATTCTGGGGCTGAACATGGGCGTGGATATGAACCCGCCAGCGCTGCGCTTACCCTTTGTTGGCCGTCTCGGCTATGAGAAAACGGGCAGCGAGGAAGGCTAAGCTATCACCTTTACGCTTCGCATTGCCGCAGATGTGTCAGCGGATTGACGACTTCGGGTTGCAGAATCTCGCCGGATTAATCATGATTTATTGAGAGTCTTCAGCATGGCTGGAAAACAGCGCAGTAGCTGGCAGTTTGATTCCGCACAGCATTGTCACCTGTCTTATGTCATCTGTAAGTTAACACAGCCGGAGACTTTCCTGACAGGAAAGGGTCATTGGTTATTCAGGGATTATCAAAAGACCGCGTTACTCCCAGGATGTGAGAAGTATCATTCAGAATAGGACATTATCAATGTCACTTATCGATCATATCGATCACCTTGTACAGACCTGCGTTGATCTTGTGGCGACCCGGCATTTTTATGTTGATGTGTTGCAAATACGGGAGGAAACGTTTGCAAACGGGCGCGTTGCTTTTCATTTTGGTCATCAAAAAAATCAATGGCCACCAGTGCGGAGCAGAGCATGAGCCGAAAGCGCATTTGGCTGTTCCGCCGCCGGAGCAGGTTATGGCGCACTTGGCACACTGCCGTTGGCTAAAATATAAAAAAATAAAAAGGGATAGCATAGCGCTATCCCTTTTACATCAGTCAATTGCCGCTTATATTGACAGGTCGATCACCATGCGACCCGTGATTTTCCCGCCTTTCATTTCAGCGAAAATCGCGTTGATGTCTTTCAATGGACGACGCGTCACTTTCGGTTTCACTTTCCCTTCGGCCGCAAACTGAAACGCTTCTTTCAGATCTTCGCGTGTGCCGACCAGCGAGCCCAATACTTGAATGCCATCCAGTACCAGACGTGGAATATTCAGATCCATTGATTCCGGTGGCAGACCGACGGCAACAATTCGCCCGCCCGCGCGAACGGCATCGACCGCGGAGTTAAATGCCGCACGCGCCACGGCAGTGACTACGGCCGCGTGTGCGCCGCCCACTTTTTCCTGAATGATTTTGGCGGCATCGTCTTTGGCCGGGTTGATGACCAGATCCGCGCCCATCTCTTTAGCAAAGGCCAACTGAGCGTCGTTGACATCAATCGCGATGACCTTCGCATTAAAGACGTTTTTGGCGTATTGCAGCGCCAGATTGCCCAACCCGCCCAGTCCATAAATGACGATCCACTGTCCTGGCTTGATTTGCGAGACCTTCACCGCTTTGTAGGTTGTCACGCCCGCACAGGTAATACTGCTGGCGGCGGCAGAATCCAGACCATCCGGCACTTTTACTGCGTAATCGGCAACAACGATGCATTCTTCAGCCATCCCGCCATCAACGGAGTAGCCCGCGTTTTTTACTTCGCGACACAGAGTTTCGTTACCGCTATTACAATATTCACAGCGGCCACAGCCCTGGTAGAACCAGGCGACACTGGCACGATCGCCGGGCTTCAGTGATGTTACGTCCGGACCCACTTCTTTGACGATACCGATGCCTTCATGACCAAGTGTGATGCCGGTAACATCGCCAAAATCCCCGTCTTTTACATGTAGATCGGTATGGCACACGCCACAGCATTCCATTTTCAGCAGGGCTTCTCCGTGCTGGAGGGGGCGCAGTTTTTTGTCCTGAATCTCAACAGAATGGTCTTTCGTTACGATGGCTGCTTTCATTCGCCTTCCTTTTACTGAATGTATCGTGGGGGGAATGTATTTTGTTCTACCTATAAAAGAGTACACGCTGGCTGACGAGTTGATTAATCAGGAAGTGTTTAATTTTGTTACAAAATGATAGGTGATTGGTGAGTGAGTAATCGTGAAGGGGGAAATATCGTTTTCAGTAGTTTTTATGATGATTAAGAGAGAGCGGCGCGTCCGTGCGGCCGTGTATTGGTCAAGCTAAAGGGGTTTTTCTGTCGGCTCAGTAGCCCATTCCACTTTGCCTTTACCGGTGTTTTTAGCCTGGTAAAGTGCGACATCCACGCGTTTCATAAAATGTTCGGTGGGTTCCTGCGGCTGTTTTTTACCCGCGCCGATGCTGACAGAAAGATGGTGCGTATTCTTAATAATGATTTTTTTCGCATTTTTTAATACCGATCTTGCCAGCGTCTCTGCCCGATCTTGCGTCCCGTCATACAGAATAATCGCGAACTCTTCCCCGCCGATTCGGGTTGCTACGATGTCACTGTTATCGAAACGGGAAAGAATATGGCCGAACTTGCTTAATATTTCATCGCCTTTTGCATGGCCATATTTATCATTAATGACTTTGAAATTGTCGATGTCGATAATAAATAAATAGGGCGTTTTTGCTTCGAGTTTTTTTAATTCGTTAATAAAAAACCGACGATTAGGGAGCTGTGTGAGTTCATCGCTGAATGACTGTATTCTGGCTTCGACATACTTATTATTGATTTGCTGTATCAGGGTATAGACACCAAACCCGACGCCAAACATCCCAAGAATTCTCAGCAGATCCTCAACATAATACCCAACCAGTTTGGGCTGGTAGATAAACTCATCCATAAAATCAAACGTCGCGGCGCATATCCATATGTGGAACCCGAGGCGAATGGATAACGCTGAGGTATGGTTAAGGGATATTTTACTGGTACAGGACAAAATAAAAAAAAGAAAAACCAGCGCGATCGAATCGGTATAAGAGCCGGGGTTATCATGCAGTTGTTCCTGAAAGTCACGGTGCTTGAAGAACAAAAGGTTGAATATAATGATCAACACAGACAATAATAAGGCGAACCTTATAGATGAGGAGGCTTTCTTATTTCTATCAATGAAATCATGGTCATACTCTTTAAAAGGCATTGCGGATCTCCACTTGCATCACCTTTCAATCCTATCATGAAACCGATTGAATGCATTCAGCATCGTCGTGCTGGGTGGTGTAGTCCAGAGAATGACGTTGGCTGAGTTGATGTGCAAAAGTAGACGCCCGATCGCTCAGGCGTCTTTACCGATTAGAAATCGGCTTTTAGTACGACGCGGTAGCGGGCTTTGCCGTCGCGTACGTGCTGGATGGCCTCGTTGATTTTTGACATCGGGAACAGCTCCGTCTGCGGCTTCACGTTGGCGCGGGAGGCGAGCTTCATCAGCGAACGCAACTCATGTGGCGAGCCGGTAGAAGAGCCGGAAACGCTGCGGTCGCCTGCGATGAGCGTAAAGGCTGGCACGCTAAATGGCTTCATCACGGCACCGACGGTATGGAATTTCCCGTTATAAGCGAGCGCGTTGAAGTAGGGCTGCCATTCCAGATCGACGCTCACGGTGTTGATGATGAGATCGAACTGACCCGCTAATGTAGTCAGCGCCTGCGGATCGCGGCTGTTGATGACTTTATCGGCCCCCATCGCCAGCACTTCCTGCTCTTTGGCCGGGTTCGAGCTGAACGCCGTGACTTCACAGCCCATCGCATGCAGGAGCTTAATAGCGATATGTCCCAGGCCACCGATACCGATCACGCCGACGCGGCTGGTCGCCGTGATATGGTGCATTAACAGCGGTTTGAAAACGGTGATGCCGCCACACAGCAACGGGCCCGCAGATTCGATATCAATGGAATCAGGAAGCGGGATAGCCCACTGCCAGTTCGCCCGAATCTTATCGGCAAAACCGCCTTTATTCAGGATCGTCGGTACGCTGCCTTGCTGACAGTTGGTTTGGCTGCCGCTGATACAGGCATCGCAGTATCCACAACTGCGTGCCGTCCAGCCAATACCGACGCGCTGACCAATCTTTAATCCTTTGTTCTTCGCCGCGTCGCCCAGCGCGTGCACACGGCCAATCACTTCATGCCCGGCAACCAGCGGATAGCTTGACATGCCCCATTCGTTATCGATCATTGAGAGATCGGAATGGCACACGCCGCAGTAATCCACTACAACTTCTACGTCTTCCGCCTGTAGTTCACCCGCATCAAACTCATACGACTCCAGCGCTGCGCCCGCTGCCGGTGCGGCATAACTTTTTATCATCGTCATCACAATCTCCTCAGTATGGTTTGATTAACCAGTCTAAAGGGTTATGGCGTTTTTCTCTATGTCACAACGCGCATGGGGTTTTTCATTTTGTGTCGGGTAGGGAAGAGGAATGGGCCGCGCTTGCTTTACTGGCATCACTTACTTATGCTGCGAAGTCTAAGTACATGACTCGGGGTGCCCTTCTTTGTGAAGGCTGAGAAATACCCGTACCACCTGATCTGGATAATATAATTATATTATTTATCATGGTGTTATGAATTGTTTTCCCTATTCACTTCCCTAACCATTCCCAATCTTAGGGAAGTGAGGTGGTACCTATCTCGCTCAATCCCCTGAAATACTCTGCAACAAAACACCAGAAACTGTGCTTTTCGTTTCCTGTCTTCCATCTGTGAGATAGCGTTGTTGCTATTGCTTGGCATAAGATAACGCTCAGATAAATCGGGCATAAAAAATCGTTCGGTATCAGAACAGGATAATAAGAATGAAGTCAGGTGAGGTTATCAAAGCTGCGAAGCAATGGTTCAGGCTGAGCAACTATGATGTTTTACAGGAAATCACGTTAAACGACCTTAGTGACGAGCTGAGTCGCCGGGCAGTTTTGTTCCGTTATGATTCCACCAATGAACAAAGTCCACGCTATCAGCGCTATCTAGAAGAAGAAGCCAAGATACTGGCTGGCACTCCGCTATTAATCAGCTCAACCAAAACTATCCCCCCATCATCCAAAAAGAAAAACCCTCTGGCTGATGCCACATTACATGTTCAGCATATCACCGTTGGGGATATTAGCCGCTATGAGGCAGACTTACGGAAACTCAATTTACTCCAACGTAGCGATGCTTCGTCTGATGCACCATCAGTACCAGTATCAAGAGAACAGGGTAAACAGCGATTAACGGACATCGATCGTCTGAATGATGATCATCCCTTGTATCTGTGGCTAAACATCAAACGTCTGACTGATGATGAAGTTATCGAACATATCAAAATCATGCTCCCACAATGGCGTAAGGAGTATGGCATAACGGAACCAGAGATCGGTTTATTTCGCTTTGGTCTGAGCACGATTAAGAAAGTGATCTCCCTGAGAACTATCCCTATGCTGGACCTGATGTTATGGGCTAATCATCGAGGGGTAAAAATCTCTAATGAGCAAATGTCACGTTTACTCTATCCGAATGATTCAGAGGTGATTAGAGGAGGAGCGCAAATTAAGGATACCGATAAACCTTTTGCGGAAAAAGCACGGACCCGTGAGTTTGCGCGTTTGTTTAACCTCTATCTGAGCAAAGACAGCTACATGATGGATGTCAGAGTGGCTGATGCCATGAAGATGAACGAAAAAGAAGAAGAAAACTAACCTTTCCCACTATCTCCGGGAGCCTGCCATCAAGACAGGTTCCCTTATGCAAAACCAGCGACATTCGCACATTTTCATTTTCCCCAAAATCATATCCCTTCATTGTCTCGAAAGATGTTGTTTACCAACGTCTGCATCTTGTCATTGCCACTTTCCCTAGAATTACTCCTGTCGAAACAAACAGGAGAAGACAATGAAAAATAACAATAAAAATCAACAACGAACAGCGCTCTATGAGCAAAACGAAGTCACACCAAGAAGACTTATCCGCCTCCCGGAAGTGCTCAAAAGGGTAGGGTTAAGTAGGGCAAGAATGTATGGACTGATCAATGCTGGTCGCTTTCCTAAACAGGTCAGGATTGGTCTGAGATCGGTTGCCTTTATCGAAAGTGAGATAGAAGCGTGGATGGATAGTGTTATTGCTGCCCGTAATGAATCTCACTAATAATATTTTAATAACAACAAGAGGAAATAAAATGAATAATCAAGAAATGAAAAATATCAAAGAGTCATCTACCAAAACTTTTGTAGCTATGGCGAAGAATCTTTATATAACGGGGATACGTATATATAAAGAACAAGAAGAATATGAGGTATTGGCATCCATTATGTTGGATAGTAATAGAACGGAATCATATATTTTGCATGTTAAAGAATATCTGGCAACACGCTTTGATGAACATATGGAAGAAGCTGGTAAAAGAGAAAGACTTATCTATGTTGATATGGATAAAGTCATGTTTGAAATGAGATATGTGCATACTAAAGCATTACTTTTTAGTATGAGTTAACAACAGCGTATTCGGCCCCGAAAAGGGGCTAATAAAAAACACAATGAATTAAATAAGCATTTAACTATGAGGGTATAAATATGTCTAAAGAGAAGATAGGTGTTAATAAATCAACCGAACTGTTCTATGACCTTGCATGTAGATCGTTTTCCGCAAGCTGGAATATGTTCATGGAAGTTAATGGTGATGGGGATGCTAATGATTATTTGAATGACCCGGATTTTATGAGTCCATTTATTATCCATGTGATTGACCATATCCAGAAAAACTTTGAAAGATTCACTGCCCAAGAGGGTAATAACGGTGATATTCATGAGGTTAACTTTGAGCAAATCGCGGAAATGTTGGTGTGGTATTCGGATAGATTCAGAAAATAAGTTTTAAGATTGCCCTGCGAGGGGCTAACAAAAATCAAACTAACAAAAAGGATTAGATATGAAAGAGATTGTATTAAATGAAAATAATGAGACAGCAAGAAATATTGTTGCAAATGTTTTACAGGGCTACTGTGAAACGGTTTACAACATATATGAAAAAGAACCAGAAGCAGCAATGAATATTTTAAATGGAGAACTGCTTTCGGAAATACTTTACGATGTTCTGATTACACATGAAGTTGAAGAGTGTGTGAAAAATGGGAGATATAGAGATTTTATTGACATTGACCTTGATGAGTTAAAGGAAATGATTTTATATTGGCATAAAGAACATATCATTGGACTCGTGTTAAAAAATATAAAGCAGGATGACACTGATGATCCTATTTATTGGAAGTTAAAAATGACAGTGAATCGGCATTGATAAATGTCTATATTCCCTCGTCCAGAGGGAAATAATCTAGATAAGATAACTGAGAGGTTAAAAATTATTGATGAATTCCATGTTAGAATTTTGAGTTTTCAACTCGCTTAGGGAAGCTAAATGTAAGCATGCAAATAATTAGCATTGCATATATAAGCATGGGTGGTAACCCAGCTAAATTAATTTATAATCCACCTTTTTATAATAAACAAAATCAGATAGTTAAGTGCCTTACCTGTTTGCTATGTTATTGTAATCCAATGTTTTTATAGTTTAATCTTGTCTATATGAAGATCTTACATTAAATTTAAAATGTAAGTGATTATGAATTGATATTTTTCGCGATATTAAAGGAAATGACATGATTGACTTTACTAAGAAACTTAAGAATAAAGAGTTGCCTAAACGAATCAATCCTATTGAAATATATGAAGCATTGGATAGAAGAAGTGAAACTGGTCCTCTTAGACCTTCGCAAAAAAAAATATTAAATGATTGGTACGAAAATAGACGCTCAGCGCGTGATAACATCATAAAGCTACATACTGGTGAAGGAAAAACATTAATTGGATTATTAATCCTTCAGTCTAAAATAAACGAAACAAATGAATCTTGTATATATGTTTGCCCAAATATATATCTTGCAAAACAAGTAGTTAGGGATGCGGAGAAATTTGGCATTCCGTATTGTATAATTGATAAAACGAAGAAAATCCCAGACGATTTTTTAGCTGGTAAAAAAATATTGATTACATATGTGCAAAAACTTTTTAATGGGAAAACGGCATTTGGACTTGGAGCTAAGTCAATAATTGTTAATAGTATTATTCTTGATGATTCTCAAGCATGTATTGACTCTATAAAAAATAGTTTTACAATAAAAGTTGATAAAGAAAGTTCATTATATAAATCTATTCTTAGTTTATTCGCTGATGAATTAAAAGGGCAAGGAGAAGGAAGCTATTTAGAAATAGAAAGTGGTGTTGGTTATAATACGGTTTTGCAAATTCCTTATTGGGCATGGATCGATAAAAAAGATCTTGTTGCTAAAGAAATTCTAAACTGCCAAGAGGATAAAAGGATATTCTTCATCTGGCCATTAATCAAAGATAACATAAATAATTGCCAAGCCTTCATTTCTGGTGAGTATTTAGAAATATCTCCTATTATATCCCTTATCGATTCTTTTGGTACTTTTAGTAAAGCTAATCATAGATTTCTTATGTCAGCGACGACTCAGGATGATTCTTTTTTTATAAAAGGATTAGGATTTGATATTAATGCAGTATCTGAGCCACTTATAAACAAAGATTTAGTGTGGTCTGGGGAGAAAATGATACTGATACCATCATTGATTGATGAAACATTGGATAGAGAAAAAATCATTAACTGGTTATTAAAATCGTATGATAAAAGAACTTTCGGTCAAGTATGTCTCACCCCTAGTTTTAGCAATGAAAAACAATTTGAAAAAATTGGTGCTCTTGTTTCTAAAACTGAAACTATATATGATGATGTTGAAAAGTTGAAGTTGGGATATTACAGTCAAGTAATCGTTTTTGCCAACAGATATGATGGTATTGACCTACCAGATAATTCTTGTCGTGTATTAATTATTGATTCAAAGCCATATTCTGAAACTCTGACTGATAGATATGAAGAAGAGTGTCGCCCGAGTAGTGACATAATAAATATTAAAACAGCTCAAAAGGTAGAGCAAGGGTTAGGGCGTAGTGTAAGAGGAGAGAAGGACTACAGTATTATAGTTATTACCGGGGGAGATCTTGTACAGTTTATAAAAAGTCCTTTAACAATGAAATATTTTTCTCCGCAAACTCGTATGCAAATTGAGATCGGTAGTCAAATTGTAGATTTTGCAAAGGATGAAATAGGCAGTGATACGAATATAGGGAAGTTGCTAGTTGATATTATGAACAAGTCTCTTCAAAGAGATGAGGGATGGAAAGAATATTATACTGAAAGTATGAATGCTATTGTTATTGGGGATAGTGATAATCATGTGCACAAATTAATATGCCGAGAATATGAGGCTGAAAAGTATTTCGCTGAAGGTGAATTTGATAAAGCCTGTAATGTAATTCAAGATATATGTGATAACTACATAAACGATGAAACAGAAAAAGGCTGGTATCTTCAATTACAGGCAAGATATAAATATCTGGTCAGTAAGGTTGAATCGAATAAAATTCAAAAATCAGCTTTTAAAAAAAATAAAAATTTGCTGAAACCAAGAGATGGAGTTGTTTACAGAAAAATTACGGGAATAAACTCATCAAGAACAAAAAGGATTAAAGATTGGATTCAACAACATGAAGATTTTGCATCTATGATGATCTCCGTAGATGGAATATTGCAAAACCTTTTTTTTGGTGTTCGATCAGAGAAGTTTGAAGAAGCTATCCATAATTTAGGATTATCAATAGGTTTTGTTTGTCAGCGCCCGGATAAAGAAATTAAAAAAGGTCCAGATAATCTATGGGGAGGTGTAGATGAACAATACTTTTTAATAGAATGTAAAAATGAGGTTGAAGAAGATAGAAAAGAAATTAATAAACATGAAGCTGGGCAGATGAATAGCCATTGTGCTTGGTTTAAAGAAGAGTATGGCGAAGCAAAATGTCATAAGATTATTATAATAAATACAAAAATATTGTCTTATCATGGGAATTTTAGTGATACTGTTGAAGTAATGAGAAAACATAAATTAAAAACGCTCAAAGATAATGTCAGAGCATTTTTTAAAGAATTCCAAAATTATGAGTTGTCCTCATTATCTGACGATAAAATTCATGAGTTTATACAACCCCATAAATTAGATATTAGCCACATGTTAAGTGATTACTCAGAAGGATATACCAAAGCGAGGAAATGATATTACATTGTTATTTCTATCCAGATGATCGAGTTGAAACATATTGGTCATCTGGTTTTTTTTTAAATTCATAATATGAATCCGCTATTAATTTTTAATATGTTGTGATTGTTTTTATTTAAACAGATATTTTTCTACGTGTTTTATTCGATGTTCCAAAACCTGATGAGATATGAGAAAGCTGTTCAAGACTCTGCTCAACAGAACGTTGAAACTCAAGCGCTGCTTCTGTGCGCTGTTTTACTACCAGAGCAACGGTTTCTTCATCACTTTTTTCTACAATTGCTTTCCCATAAAGCCTACGTTCATAAAACTTATCAAGATTCCCTGATGATTTTGCAGATGTGTTGGCTGTCCTTTAAGTTTTTCAATAGTATCAAAATATGATAATAAATCGCTGTTGTCTAACTTTACATTTCTCATACATACCTCGTCATAATAATTGTTATATTTATATGTTAAAGTATATAGAGAAAGTGTCAAATTAGCGCTGTTTCTCTCTTGGTAAGAAAACACCTTTAATGCAATCAGGATTTATTATAGCGACTTGAATATGATTTTTTTCATAAAATTTTGCACCATCATATAAAGGATTTCCTTCAAGAAATGCGGCACGAACAGAATCAAAAGGTGTTCCGGCTTCCTTTGCCATATTACAAGCATAACGTATTACTGCGCAATCTAACTCACGTCGCATGAAATCAAAATCATTCTTACCAAATCCAGAATTTTTTGGAATCGGTTTTCCTGATGCATTTAAAGAGGAAATCATGTCATCATATGCGACTTTCAGGAAGTCGATATATTTTTGATCTAAGAGATCAAGGCAATGACCAAGATCTATCACGGTACCTAATACGAAAGGTATTTTAACTTTCGAGCCTTTTCTTTTTTTGTCCTCTTCGGCATATTGAATAGCTCTTGCATAGTTGTTTTCCCAGAAATAAACACCACTACCAAGCCAGTCATATGAATTATTACTATGAATAAAGTTGTCTTTTTTTAGCAAAATACGTAAAGCAGCCCGTTTATCTATACCATGAAAACCATAAACAAAAGCAGGTTTAGATGAATACATTTAACTGGCTGCCATTTTGCTTTCTTTACTTTTCTCAACAGTTTCTTTTGAGAAGAAACGAGAGTTGAAAGTACCATTTTTAGTCAGTATTTTAGCATCCACTAATAGTTTGAACCGTTCTTCATCGGTTCGCTTAGCAGCTCTTTCCTTCACTCTTTTTGTCAGTTCTTCTATATCCATTATTCACCCCTTTTTTTAAAATCTTAATGCTCACGCATTATACATTTTTTATGTCAAAAAATCAATCAAATATAAAGTATTGCGCATAATGTAATTTTAAGGAAAAGAAAAAGTATAATTTTTTGATTTTGCCCATTGTTACATATCCGATATAACAAATACTTATGCATTGATTGATTTATGTATGATTATTACTCCAGTATATTATGCTAAAACAGCATGAGATTATTGTTTTAAACAAGTTTCTTCATTTATCTATTCAACATCATCATAAACTGGCTCTGCTGTTTTAGGATACTGCAGAGTCAGTGCTGGATCTGTTTCCTTGTTAGAACAGCTATCAGGTGTTTTAGGCGGCTTAGATGTTGTCGTTCCCTCTGCAGGTTGATTGTCAGAATCATTTGTTTGATTAAATGTATAAACATTACCAAATGCTGGTTCATTATTAGCCTCAAAACCCTGAGCCTTTTTAACATTAGGGCGCTGTCTCATGTTAATACTATGCGCTTGGCCTTTCAAAAAGATATTTGAGTTCATAAAAAGATCACCATCTTTATCGATAATAATCCCCTTGGTTTTTAGCTTTTTGAAGATTAGCGACATATTCGATTTCCCGATACCCAAATCACGACAGAGAGCCGCCTGCGAAATGTGAAACAGATTCCCGAACTCCATTTTATTAAGGATTTTAGCAATCACTTTCAGTTCACTCTTGGTAATATCAAGTTCAGCAAGACATTCGAAGTTTTTTGTAAAGAGATGAACATAATCAACATCTTTTTTGATAGATTTAATATTTTCCTTTCGCTGATATATGTTAGTCGTGTCTTTATGCCTGCTATGATAATGCTCAAAGATCTGTAATCGCTGTTCCGGCGTAAAGTTGTTATCATCAATATACTGTTGTAGTTGGAAAGATGATAATTCATGCAGGTGTTTAAAATCTATAATAGTCATAATGATCTCCTTTTATTATTGTTATTTTTAATACATAACAGATTAAACATTATCGTCAATAATAAAGTCAAAAATAAGTGGAAAAAGTTTAAATAAACTGGCAGACTGTCCAGCGTTATTCCAGACTGGACAAAGTTTAGTTAAACTGGATACGGCGCCAGTATAAAAGTTATATTGGTTTCTAGTGTTATTATAACGGCGTAAAACTAAAGTTATTGAATTTAATAACTCTAGTTTGTAAAATCAATAACCTTTGATATTCACTAGTTCTTATTTTTAATAACCTTTTGCCATATAACTGTATGTTAATAAAGTTAAAAACGGCCCGTAATATCTAGTACTAATATAGTAAAAGGTAAACTTGTGCCAAATAAATGGCACCTTGTTATTTTGCATGATTTTTCTTTGTATTTTATGTGCAGCGATGTGATTGTTTTATACAATCACGAAGCGCTGCTGGCATGTTAGAAAGGCTGAAATTGTTTTACTTTTATTTTATTAGCGGCTATCGCCGCAATTCTTTATGGATAAATCCATTTCTAACAGGGATGAACCCTGTTTCAGCAATGTGATTGTTTTGGACAATCACTAAGTGCTGCTTCTTTGAATATAGTTTTCCTATACGTTTAAGAGCAAATGCTATATGTTATCGCGGTAATGCTATGTTCAAACATAGGATCAATTTTGTTATTTTATGATGGAATGATCTGGAAAAGATCTTTCCGCTTTTTATTATCAATATTGAAAAGTCACCTCATCAAGATAAAAATACATATATCAGAGTTAGGGCGTAGCCGTGCTCATGAAAACAGGTTCATCGTTTTCGACAGCACATGAGCGTTAGCTCATAGATGGTGGATATTTTCAAAAAAGAATTTTAGTGAAATAGAAAGGAAAGCTTAGCAATATAAAACAACTTGCACTCAAAAACAGCTAATCATTTTTAATGTTGAAACCCCATATGGCGATCATAAAAATCGCCCGGTTTCTTTTAATCCTCTTAAGTATTATCTCTTACTTCTTGCAAAAATAAATTAAGCAAAAATCGGCTTGTAGCCCTTGCGTTATAAGGCTTATGACGAAAATATGCGACTGACAATACAGTCAGTCTTCCTGACTCTATAGTCAGTATTCCTGACTGCACGGTGAGCTTTCCTGACTTTGCAATCAGTTTTTATGTCATTTTTTAGCTTAAAAACGACAGTACTTTAAATTATCGTCACTGGAATATTTGCGATATTTAAAATATTTTCGCAAAAAAATATGCAAAAAAAACTTGATATCTATTTTGTGCATGGTATTTAATTTATTATATATAAAATAACAAGAGGTAATAACATGATGAATGAAATAGATGTTGACTTGGATTTAGGCTTAAATCCCTTTTGCTTTGAAACAGAACTAAAGATTGAAACAAGAAAGAAAAATCTGACCGTTTCAAGAGGAACAGAACTTATTGAAAGGAAAGATACCAGTAAAAGCTATTTTGCCAATATCGTACATACACAAGAGGTCGATAAAGAAGAGTTCATTAAACTCTATACATCTCAGATAAAAGCGTACTTTGATCTCACGAAAACAGCATACAAAGTATTTTTCATCTTTTTACGTATTTATCAGGATGCGATAGGAAAAGATCACTTTTACCTGAGTTGTAAAAAAGCAATGTCGCTTGCGGAAAAGATAGATCACTTTGTCTTGTCTGAATCTATCTTTTACAGAGGGATAAAAGAACTCATCGAGAAACGTATTATTGCTAAAACCAATGAGAAAAACTGGTATTTCATAAATCCTGCTATTGTTTTCAATGGCGATCGTGCTCGCTTTGTTTCAGAGATTATAAAAAAGAAAGAAATAATAAAGGGACAAATGGACAGTGTGGTCAGTAATGGGGGTTGCAATAGAAAAGATAAAGACAGATCCATTGAGGCAGTTATACAAGAAGTTAATAACCCAAAAGACATAGATTTGTTAATCGCAAGATTACAGGCTAAAAAGTCCCAAGGGAAAATGATGAGTAAAAGCATGGATGAATGTTTCGCTGCTGAGGGAGCAACTCTTTTACCACCTGAAGAGCCGTTAGATTGGGATAATATTCAGGGCGAGAGTTTATTTACAAAGATGATGTTCAGTGATTGAGTAAATAAGATACGCGAGAGTATCTCATATGGAAGTGTTAGGTGAAATTTTATTGATATGAGCTGAGTTAAATTTGATTTCCCTAAAGTAAGTATGGTATTAAAAAATAAAACAAAAAAGGAAAATCATATAATGAATAATATTAAAATCATTACACTCTTTCACGCCCATAAAAAAATTCCATTTCTGACCTGCATAGTAAAAGACATGGAAGAAAATGAACAAGGAATAAATCTTATTCTTGAAAGCGGTAATCACATTTATGTGAAAGATTACGATTCTTACTTCTTATCAGAATCTGCAAACGCCTGTGATAGTGAGCGAATGGTAAATGTTTATGGAAGATTAATTTCTGAACTCAGCCAAGTCAGCGAAGATACAATAAGATTGCTGATGTCAGAAACTGAAACCTATAACAGCCAGCATCCCAACACACCGGTAAGCAAACTGGATGATTATTATTACTGTGGCAGAATGAAAGCTAATGGCCCGGATGAACCCACACTGATGAACGTGCTTGGCTTGCAGGATCTGCGTGAAGCCCTACACCAAGACAGCTTCTTGTCTGAGTTGGAAGCCGATGGTGATATCGTTATCCACGACAACATGGGCTATCCGGTGGCCGAGTATTTACATTCTGGCATCAGCATAGGCATAGAGCCTGTAAGCCCCATACGTCAGCGAGATCTGACAGGCGGCTATGTGGTGATGTTCAGGAATGGTGAGTACGAGCATGGGATTGATGGCGACCTCTATGAGGCGCTATCTCAGGCTGTTGATAGGTTTAAGATTGCTGTTGTAATCATATTCAGCTAAGGTAAAATCACGACATAGGTGAGTTTTTGAAGAAAAACCCACACAGATGGCACTTAGAAAGGATTTAAATATGTTCGTAAGTTTAAAAATTGAAAATTTTCGTTCAATCAAAGACGAAATAGAGTTCAGTTTCAGAGCCTCAGGAGGAAGCAACCATCTCGATGATCATGTTGTTGATGCAGGCGATCATGGCGGCAATGTAGTGAGAAGTATCGGATTATATGGACCTAATGCTTCAGGAAAGTCTAATATACTTAAAGCCTTTGCTGCTTTACAGCATATTATTGTTGCTACAGGGTCATTAAAAAACGGAGATGAAATAATTTGCTATGAACCATTTCTATTGTCAAATAAAACAAAAAACTCCCCAACGAAATTCACTTCTGAATTTCTCGTTAATAATATAAGGTATATTTATTTTGTCTCTTATAATAAAAATGAGATAATACAAGAGACTTTAGATTTTTATCCATCTAAAGTTAAATCAAATGTTTTCACAAGATTGCCGGGAAATAATTGGGATGATATTAAATTTGGTGGTAATTATAAAGGTGGCGCAAAGAAAATACCTTTTTTTAAAAATAATTCATATTTATCAAAGGCTGGAGATAATGCGTCTTCACCTCAAATGGTAAGAGATGTTTTTGATTATTTTTCCTCTGTGCTTTTATGTTTAAGAACAAATATTTCCTTAAGAATGGGGGCATTGGCAAATATACGAGATAGAAATGCTTTTACTGCACTGATGGGGCGATTTCTTTATCTTTTTGATACAGGAGTTACCAAGGTTAGCGCGAAGGAACGAGATATTTCTTTTATAAATCTACCTTCTGATTTACCAGAAGAAATAAAACAAGGAATAATTTCTGAAAATAGTTTTTCTTTTTATTTCAACCATTCATCTGAAGAGGGTGATGAGATTGAGTTTGCAAAAGAAGACGAATCAGAAGGAACAAAGAAGTTATTTGATCTTGGGCCTGCTATAGCATCTGCATTCATCTCAAAAAGAACAGTGATCATTGATGAATTAGAACATAGTTTGCATCCGCATTTGGCAGTTATTTTACTCAGGTTGTTTAATGATAGTGAAGTAAATATTCATGGCTCACAATTAATTTTCTCAACACACAGTGTTGAGCTTATGAAGCCTGAACGCATGAGAAGAGATCAAATTTGGTTTTCTGAGAAAAAAATGGGTGTCACGAGTGCTTTCAGCCTTGATGATTTTGATAAAGAAAAGGTCAAACCTAGCACACCATTTAATAAATGGTATGACGATGGCCGTTTTGGTGGGGTTCCACAAATTAGTTACGTTGATATAAAAAATCACTTTATGAATATTTCAGGGAATAAAAATAATAATAGTGATAAAGACGTTTTTGGAACACTAGACGATATCCCAAGCATGGATTAATTCGAGGTAATAATGGGAAGAGTACTCAAGTCACCCAAAAAAATGATGCATATACTGTGTGAAGGTGAGAAAACAGAGCCTATGTATCTTCTGGGGTACATAGAAAATTTTGCAAAAGATAAGGCAAAAATAATAAATGTTCCTGATGTAAAAAAAAACACGCCTGTACAACTTGTAGATGAGGCTATAAAACTGAAAGATAGTAACGTTACATCTCCTGATGATGAAATATGGGTTGTATATGATAGGGAATCAATTTCTAAATATCCTCATAGATTACATGCACAAGCATGGGACAAGGCAACTGCAAATAAAATAAATATAGCATTGTCTAATATTTGTTTCGAACTTTGGATTTTGCAACATTTTGAATATACTGACTCCCCCTTTTCTTGTTTTGATGATTTATTGAATAACTCTAAATTAAAAGATCATTTGAAAAATATTGGTATTCATAATTATCATAAGGGTGATCCACATTTTTTCGATAAAATAAAAGGAGGGGTGTCTTATGCGCGTAAAAGAGCCGCCGCTTTAAATCGTTCGAGTTTAGCAGTAGCAGGCTCTTCTGGAAGCCAACCTTTTGTGCTTTCTAGTTATGTCGGTGTACATTTACTTTTAGATGCGATAGATAATTTTATACCGTAATTGTAAAAATTAATGAGCATTTTTCTCATCCCCAAAAATTTCGTCATTTTTAAACCTCTCTCCTAGAGAGGTGGTCTTTTTGTGCACAGCCCCCCCGGCTAGGCTGGAGGGGGTCTATAGACAAAAAGAACCTCAACGGATGCTAAGGCTCTTTTGGTATTGAACAATGTCTGAACGGATACTGCGTCAGCTATATACCGATTAATCCAGTAGCCCTCTGGAGGCCTTGCTGGCCGTTTGACTAAAATTATATCGCTCAACAACATTCCCTTTGAACCAAATATCCAATGATTTCATATGGGCTGTGCTGCTGTTCTTCAGCAGAGCCAGACCGGGAATGTAGTTAGATATCTGGCTCTCACCTGACATACTGGAGTAAGACCACATTTCTTGTCCGTCATTGGTGGCTCGTGTTTGTGGCTCACCGAATGCGTTAATAACATCTTGCTGGGAAGTTTTCCCTTTAACTATCTTAGTTTTTACTGTTTGCTGGGTCTCATCTTTCAGGGATTTGTTGCCATAGGTAGTGCAAGCGGTAAGAGGCAGGATCACCAAAGCAGTGATAAACAGTTTTTTCATGTTAACTCCAAAGATAATAAATCAATTATGACCAAAATAATTTAAAGTTATTCCTATAAAACATATTTATTGAAAATGAGAAGCCAACGATCACAGATGGCTTGATTGGAAGACGATGTTTTATTTTTCAGGGGAAGATTAATTTTCCATGTGGGATTTTTGATATCATCGGTTAATATGAAAATACCAGAGCGTTGATTCGCTAAAAGTCTTTCATTACTATTGGCGTCAGCAGCCTTTATCATTGAGTTCAGGTTATTTCCTGTACTGTAGATTTTCCCCGCTTCGGAAACGGTGTAGCTGATTTCCCTGATGTTGTCATAATTATAAGTGGTGATTTTATCTTTATTAAATATGCGGATAGTGCGATTTTTAGTATCAAGAACGATGCCTGTTTTTTGGCATTCATATGATAAGACTTCGCCATCTAATACTTCGACGTAAGTGTTAAGGTGTTTTCTTTTTTTAGGGTCAAAATAAAAAACTCTGCTGATAATAAAGATTATAAGAAATGACCAAATTAAGATGTTAAAAGTTTCCACTTCGCCTGTCTCCGCACCAATGCCTTAACTACATCCGCTAATCATTAAAAGATGCTTCTGGCTTGGTTTTCTTCTGCCGAAGCATCTATCCCTGCGTGGCAAGCATACCACTCCGAAAGCCGATCTCAAGTAAAATGATCGGTATAACAGATCGATAATTATATATTGATAGGTTATAGCGATTAAAAATCGTTTATCGATCGGTGTTTTAATTAGTTTAATCGATCGAATTACTAATTGTGATAGCTTTGATCTATCATTATTTTGTTTTTGATCGTTATAAACGATATGACGAGTCGTGAAAATAATTAAATTATATCAATTGGTTAAACAGGTTGTTTTGTTGGAGTATGCCTATTAGAGCCTGATGAAGCTTCTACTGGCGCAGGTAGAACACCTAAGAACACGCATTGGTAATCATTCAGAAAGGGATGGAAAGATGAAGAAGATTTTACTCGTTGTTGGCACAGCTCTGGCTCTGGCGGGATGTGGTGAGAAAGGCGACTTTGAGAAAGCGATTAATGAGCAAATCAGCAAAGATGCTGTTTGCTATGGATTTAGCTCAAAAGAAAGCAATAACAGCGCTTTTGAAAGATTTAATAATAAAGCCGTAGTAAGAGTAAATATCCGTAGCGGGGGAGAAGATCCGATCTTAACTGGTCTTAAAAATACTGGTCTATTAGATATTTCATACGAACAGGAGATGTTTAAACAAGTAGCAGTTTTATCTGCTACAGCGAAAGGACGTAAAGCGAAGTTTTGGGATAGTGATAATGGTGCCTGTGTTGGTCATCGTGTTGTAGCAGAGGTAACGAACTGGACTGAACCCAGTGAGGGTAATGGCGCTAAAATCACACAAGTGACCTATACGTGGAAACTGGATGGTGTTCCGGGCTGGGTTGATAAAAATGCGTTCTCTGGTGTGAAGGGGATGGCTGAACCAGAAGAAGCCAAAATTGTTCTGGTGAAAACCAATAACGGCTGGTCGGCTCGGTAATTTCAGGAAAAGACGCTATGAACACTATCTATTGGGTGATTTTCATGGGGCTGCTGATAAACATACCATCACTGGCACCGGTGCTGTTTCTCAAAAAGATACAAAAGAACTTGAAGGTATCGTTGGCCCTTAGACTTTTTCTGCTTAACGCTTTCTTAGTCATATCTCTGGTGACGTTATCGCAGAATACAACACAAAAATATGGGCTGTTCCCTATATGGCTGGTCTTTGCTGCTATTGGGCTGTTTATGGTCATGCTAATTCCAACCGTAAAATTTACTCGTAAGTATTTAACCGTCGGTAAAAGCCGGGTTGTTATGCTTTCATCATTCCTGATTGTCTATGCCATTAGGTTTCACGGCGTGTTTTCAGATGTGAATGGCAATGGATATACGCTTAATGGATACAATGTGGTATGGACGTTGTTCTTCTTGTTTGCCTGTCTGCTGGCTTATCTCGGTTGTGCTGGGAGTAAAATATATTCTGATTCTTATGCCTCGTCATCTACACCGCAATCAGATTATTTTAAACCGACTAAAGAGTACGAGACACAATCACAAATCGATTATGATATTGCTGTGAAAGGATCAAGTGTTTTGCTTGATCCAAACCTGAGTATCGTTGAGCGACAGCGTTATCGGGATACTCTTAAGACAAAAGAATAATGCTCCGGTTGTAAATGACCGCTAGGAGTATATGAAAGTGTTTCTCTTTTAATTTTCTCTGGATAAGTCATATCATAAATCCGTGTTATAATTTCATATTTTGAACACGATACTGTTATTTATAAAAGATAGGTTTTTTTATGTGAGTTATATTATCTTATGGTTTTTTTAAGTTTAGTGATTGCTAATATGGCTTTTATGTGATTTTTTAAAAAGGTTCCGCGGAACCTTTTAAATTACTAAGGCTAGTTTAGCTAAGCAATCAAATTTATTTTGTTTTTGTAATAAATATACTCTTCATTTGATTCATTAAAGTTTTTTTCAAATGACTGCATTAAATTAGAATAAAACGCGTCCTTTGATAGCGAAATTTTTCGTTCGTCATCATCAAGCGTATAACAGACGAATCTTAAAGCAGCAGAAAAAAGAAAGTGACCTCGAAGCCAAGATGACAGATTACTATCCGATTTTTCTATTATTTTAGAAAGCTCTTTTTTTTCAGCCTCTGATAATTTGATTCCAATTTTCTGTATGTGGTTTTGAATTTTTTCAGAGCTTAACATATATGAATTTTTGGATTGCATGAAGCGATTAGCGTTGTCGCCGACAATAGGTATACCCTTTGAGAAAATATAATTACCGATGTCCATTTTAACTAGTGGTGTTGCTTTTTCATAAGTATCTTCAAGCCATTGATTTACATCTATTTTTTTGATTTCTTTTGACGAATATCTGCCAAGTAATTTTATTATATTAAGAAGTACCTCTTCATTTATCATTGTGTTTTCTATTGAATATTTTTTTGTTCTTATAATTCTATTATGCTCTTTTTTTGTATCATCAAAATATTTTAAATCCATGTCACACGCTACAATTGCTTCGATTTCACCATTATAGATCTTTTCAATATAAGGTATAAGTTCTTCACAACCACCAACATCCTGAATTTCGACTTTTATATTTGATGTCTTGTTAAAAATCATTTCCCAAAAACACACATCGTCGCGGCCCTCGACATAAACCATGTAATCTTTTTGATAAAATAAATTTAAGACATTAAATGCCTCATTAGAATATGAAAGATCAGCCATGAACAAGTTTCTCCATATCGAAGATCGAGTTTCTATAATTCGATGCTACCTCTGGTGAATGAGTTGCTGCGATTATTTGTGCATTCGGATTTAATTCTTTAATTGCAGGGATAATGTTTTTTTGCCATGCGATATGCAGGGATAATTCGGGTTCATCTGTTAGGAATATATACTGCTCTCCTCTTTGTAAAAGAGTTTCAATAAATAATATTAATAATTGTTTTTCGCCAGATGAAAGGTTGTTATGATTTATAGTTTCATGAGAGTTTTTTATTACTAACTCGCCACCGACGAAATAAAAATCTTTATCGATAATGAATTTTTTTAACATATGCAAAAATAAATCTATTGGTGAAAAGACTAAAGATGTTCTTTCCTTGGATTTAAGCGACATTTTAATGATTTTTTGAGTTTTTCTAAAAGCCTCCAAAGAACGAAAATCAATGTTTTCATCAGACTTGATATTCTTTAAAGTTTTCTCGATGGAGTCTATGTGAAAACTTATTCTTCTCCTTACATTTTGGTCAATTGCATTCAGTTGAGTATATGCAGATATAAGATTATTTTTTTCTTCTTCTTTATTAAAGGTTATAGCATAAGCTTTATCAATTGAGTCATCTTTACTATATAATATTGATGCTAGAACTTCCTTCTGTAAATCATTTGCAATATCACGGGCCTTTTGTGATAGGTCTAGTTGATATCTTGTTAGGTGCTGGAGAAGTTGATCAAGCCTAAAATCCACTGGGTTTATTATTTTAGAACCATATTTATCGCGTACTTCATAATCTTCTCCGTTTCTAAGTCTATAAACAGAAAGAGAAGAGAGTGATACGATTTCTTTTAACGAATTTCGGAGATCTTCTGATTCTTCGAGAGAACGTCTTCTATAACTTAATGATATACGGCGATCATCTGAGTTGAATAGTCTGACAAAATATTTTTTTGTTGATAACTGGTATTCAATTATTGAATAAGGGCTGCTAGGGTCTTCAGCTTTTGATACCTTTATTGTTTTTGTTTTATTACCATCTTTTAATTTTATCTCAACAGAGAAGAACTCATTATTATTTATTCCGTCCAAGTCAACTGATAAAACCGAATGCAAAATATTCATGAATGTTGTTTTGCCAGTGCCATTACGACCAATAATAATGTTTACATTATCATTAAAATCACATTTTGCACTGAATCTTTGCCAAAAACCATCAATAAAAACACTACTTATTTTATACATAATAATCTCGTTATTATAGAATTAACCTGTGTGTTTCGTACTCGTATTATAACCATAGTAATGCTAGGTATCGTAAATTTTATTTATTATAACAATATACACGAAGTGTCAACGAAAAAATATGGAAAATTAGTTGCATGAGGAAAAAGTATCTACGCTACTTATTTTTAGTATCATGAAGTGCCTTGTACCTGAATCTAGGGGCAAAAAAAATCTTTGCTGATGAGTTTTTTGGCAAATAGTCTAAATCATAGTCTGCCAGACTCTCTTTTCTTTGACGGCTTGGGAAACGGGTAATCTCATCTGTGGTTGGCTTATAATCTTCACTGTTAAACTTTGCTCGTGTCTCATACTCTGCGCGTGGGACATAGATACCTTGCACTTCATCAAAGACATAATTATCAGCAATACGCTTATCGTGTTCAGCATCGACTGAAATAGGGGCTGGTTTCTTCTTGGCCCAAACGAATTTCTCTTTTATGTATTCCACTACCAACAGTGTGAAACGCTTGAAAACACCACTCTGACGAGGTTTAACCTGCTTTCTCTTACTTTTAACAGGAGCGCGTTTAACCGTACTGGTAGTTGGGAAGGATGGGTTTTTCAATTTAGTGCGTGTATGAGGCGCAGGGGCAACCAGAACAGGCTTTTGGTCCTCTGATGATGCTGACTGTGAACCTGTCTCAGAGAACTCTTTTCGAGGTTGTATTTCAGGTAAGACTATTTCCACAGGTTCAGGAAGCTGCGACACGGTAAAGCTTCTGAGGTCAACAACGATCTGAAGATCCAAATCTTTGAAGACACTATATGTAGCCTGTGCTTCCTGTTTCATCTCATCACGAACAGCCTGTTCAGCAGCACGATTCTCCTGAACGTGCTTACTGTTCCACTTGGCACGATGAACACGCTGCATTGGTGGACGGCTGGTCAATGTTGCCTTGGCAAGCCATAACGCTTTTTCTTCAACATCCAATGTAATAGCGGCGTTTTCGAGTGCTTCAGCGTGCTGTGCATCTATAGAACGATGATCGATACGTTCCTCAGTCCCTGCGGCTTCAAGATAGTCATTGGCAAGGGCTGACCATGATTCGCGCCAAAGAATTACGTTTTTCTTGTCGTTCCAGCTTCTTTCTTTTTTGCCGAAGCCATCAGCGGTTATCGGTTTTAATGTCAACATCACATGCGCATGAGGATTATTACCATCAAGATCGTGAAAAGCGATATCAGCAATCATGCCCTTATCAACGAAATTTTTCTGGCAGTATTCGACAACCAATTTTATCTTGTCTTCGTTGTTTAGTTCACAGGGAATAGCAACATCAAAATAACGGGCTGTTTGACCGTCTTTTTGACGCTCAACCTTTTCTACTTCATTCCACAAGGCTGTTGAGCTTTCGATAATATGAGCCGGTGCGGAAACGGGTGCTAATATCTGATGATGGAATAAATCGGAACGATGGCTGAAATCATAGGTATTGCCAGTGCGATCATCTGTTATTCTTGACCTGTTATGATAAGCAGCCTTCCTACAGGAAGACATACCCTCAGAACGTTTCACAATTTTAAACTCCAGATGAAAAATCGCCATATAAAAAATACCCTCAAATATAACTATGCTGCTGTTAGTTTTTCGCAAGAAAAACTTTTGTGTTGACGTTGACCTTTCTTTTAGCCTGCGGCAGGCAACCGTCGGTAGACCCCACACGCTCACGAAGTGAGTGTATAAGTGGGCATTGTTTTTTTGAACAATGTAAAACCCTCTACTTAATTAATACGAAATATATTAATGACTGTAAAACAAAACGCCGAATTAAGCGGCGCTATCTGGATGAAAGGGCGAAGTATTCCGCGATATTACATAGATGGGTTTTAGATGGCGTCCGAAGGACAAGAGAAGTGTTAATTTATCCCGCCGTAAGGCGGGAAAGCTCTAAAACAATAAAATAGTGGCTTTTGCCAAAATTTTCCCTGTTGCACAATTCTCAGGTTAGGATGGGAAATCAAAATAAAAATTTAACAGGTAAAAATAAAATCACTAATAAACAAAAATAAGTAACGCGGAGAGTATTAGATAAAACAGTTAGTGATTACTATCGTATAGTGTTGCTAAATTTTATTTAACCTTAGTATTCTATATATATTTTGGAACTGGTCAGGCTGCGGGCTATAAAAGCCCTATTAATGATCCTAATGCAATTAATCAACGATAAACAGCTTTGCACCATTAGGTGATGATGAACGATGAGCCTCTGCGCCATCAGCCACTTGATAACTGATACCCGGAGTTAAGACGAAACTTCTGCCATCATCTAATTCTGTGTGAAGTTCACCTTCAAGGCATAAAAGTATGTGTCCTTTTTTACACCAGTGATCAGCAAGATATCCAGCAGAATACTCAACGATCCGCACTCTTATGTTGCCAAAATTTTGGGTTCTCCACAAAGCAAAACCAACATCACCAGTATGAGTTGTTGGCGCTATTTCTGACCAGTTTGTAATGCCGAATGGCAGGTTTTCTATGTTCATACGGGTTTATCTATTATTAATAGGAAGATTTATATGATTAACATAGAAATATGGATAAAACAATCACTATTGGATATTCTGATTCTTGTTTCGTTAGAGCTGGGGTTCAATTATGCAGATCATTCCGACCAGTCCTGAACACATTGGCAGTATTCAAGAAATCTATACGTGGCACGTTATAAATAGTATAGCCACTTTTGAAACGGTTCCTCCGACAGTGGATGAGATGAAGGAACGGCTCGCTAAGGTTTATGATGCGAGAACATCGTGGTTTGTCGCGGAGGTCGATGGCATTGTTGCGGGCTACTGTTATCTTGCACCATATCATTCACGGTATGCGTACCGTTTCACACTTGAAGGCTCGATCTATATTCATCCACAACAACAGGGAAAGGGGATCGGGAAAGCATTGCTCACCTAAGCTATTCAACAAAGAGTCAAGTTTTATACAGCTTGAATCAGTCTGCTCTATTCCGAGATGCTATTTCAAAAGTGATAGAGAATGGAAAGATGATTTTTATACCGTTACTGAATATTCCTTTGCTGTAAGGTTATCTAAAAACTCAAAAGTAAACCTTAGTAATGAACACTCTGAAATTAATATAATAAAATATTCAGATTTAAAAAAATATAACACATGGGATAGTAATAAAACGGCAGCATGGGAACTAAAGGAAAGGATGCTAATGGGACGAATTTAGGAAGCAATAATAGACTAATTCCATTTATAATAGGTATAAGCAGGCGCTGCGATTTGCTTCTACCTCTTTTATCACCGCATTTAATAATCTTCTAAGCGTTTGCTATTTTAATAAATATGAAGTAGATAATAACAGCCGTGAAATAAAATGAGAATAACATGAGGCTTGGTGAACCGAATGAGACAGCATTAATTCCAATGACAATAAATGCTGTGGTTTGGGGAATAAATATCATGTGGCTAATAAAGTAAATGAATCCGAAGTGTGGGCGTGATATTCTATAAAAATTAATGTAGTTAGCAGGAGTGAAAAATGAAGTTGCTCATTGTTGTTGATATGCAAAATGGTGTATTTGTAACACCACGTTATGACAGAGAAGGTAAAACCAAACTGATTAATCAATTGATATCAGCGGCAGAACAGACAATATTTATTCAGCATGTGGAAGGTGAAATGTCTGAAGGAAGTAAATTATGGGAAATTTTACCTGAACTCAAGCAACCGAATAATTCTATTTATGTTAATAAAACAGCGTGTGATGCTTTTTGGAATACTGAACTGGAAAATACGCTTAAAAATCTCAATGTTGATAATTTTGTTATTTGTGGTTGTGCAACAGACTATTGTGTAGACACGACAATAAAAGTTGGTGCCAGTAAAAATTATGCGATTACGGTTGCTTCTGATGCGCATACAACAGCCGATAGGACTTATGCAACAGCACAGCAACTTATAGGTCAACATAATGAGGTCTGGTCGGGGCTGAGTATTCCGGGAAGTGAAATTAAAGTAAAAACCACTCAAAATATTCTCTTTGACTGGGGAATGTAATTTTATTATAAGTTTTTAATATCTGCCTCTAATGTGAGGCAGAGTTATTAAATGAAAATATAATGCTCTATCCTATTGAAATATATTAAAAATGTGTTAATTGAATTACACAAAAACAATACAAGGAGGTGTAATGTATAAAAATAAGGAGTTAACAATGGATTTTTTCAAGAATAAATACTTTATATTTTTTGTATTTTTAATATACCTATCTGCTATTTTTTGTTTATATATGCATTTTTTGCATGAAAATACATATTGGGTATCAGCAGCCACAGCACACCATGCATACGCCAAAGCCGCATTACCTGCGACATCGGGATTTTTGATGTTTATTACGTCACTGCTCTTAATTTTTGTAGAAAAACACTGGATGGTTAATTTGAAAATAAACCATCCAATTTCAATTATTTATTTATGTATTACATGGTGGGCTGCCTTTGAGATATCCATCAGCTTTAATTAATATTTGCCTTGTAAATAAATATATTTTGTGTTTAAAACGCCATAATAATGAAATAATCCATTGGACTGCTAAATAGAAAAGTAAATCTTGAATGCTATGCTCATTGGTTTTTATATCAAACGTATTAAATACTTTCATGATATGATAATCTAATAGGTAGAGTTTTGATATCTTGGATTTTACTTCAACACAGGAAGTGTTGCACAAGTTAATATCTATTTGATTGATAACATCACCAGCCAACGTGTTATTATTACGCTTTAATGCTATAGAAGCTAAGATGATTCTTTTGTCTATTGCTGATATGTCTGTTTGAATAATATTGTATAACGATTGAATATCAGAGTCATCTATATCATTTTTCTTCAGTTTTTGGAGATAAAAATGATCAAGATAAAAAGGATTATCATACATAATATTACTAATAGAGTTAAATGCATCATTCCATTTATCTTCTTTTATATCGGATAATGATAAAACAGGATAGAGATCAGCCATATAATTTTCATTATAAGGTGTGTAATAGAATCGATGGATGGTTTTTACATATAATGGCTGTGCTAAATCTGCCAACTCTCCGCTGTTTGAATTCTTTGTTGTTTCCCAATAGAATCTCCCACCATCCTCTCCTCTGACGAATGATAAAAATGCATGTCGTGGTGCGAAAACAATGTCTATTTTCTTATGAAGAAGTTTTAACGCATCAAGAAGAAGGTAAGCATTCAGATCACAATCAGAATAATGATTTGCGTATGCTTTAGCCGCAGTATTAGCAGCTTTATAGTAAAAGTGTTGGCCTAATATTTTATTGGCACACGTGAGGTTGTTTTCTATATTTTTACTTGGATCACAGATTGAAATAACATCATTAAAAAAATTATTAACCGCACCGTAAGCAAGAGTTGCTAATTTCTCATCGACTATTCCATTTTTTAAATCTGAATATATCATCCTATGGGTAAGATATTTATTTTCAAAAAAAGACGACCTATCCTTTTTGTTTTTGAATTCAGATGGTACTTGGGTGTCTCTCATGATAATTGAAAAAACACAAATAATAAAGAAAGAAATAGTTATATTAACTATCATATGTAATGAGAATGATTTTTTATTTTTGAAGGGATTCTTCATTTATGGTGATCCACGTAGGCTTGATTTCTTATATTATACATTAAATTATTTAAACTAACACTTGAGTTTTATAGCCAAGTTAACTTGAGTTAATCGTGAGAAAGAATAATAACATCTAGCTCGGTGAGTTAAATGAGCTAATATTAATCTCATGACTTTCTGTTTTATTAAATAAATTCACAATGTTGTATTGATAATTATTCAAAATATGGTAAAGGATAACCTATACCAAATACAGGGAGAGGATATGCATAAAAATCATGATGAGGCCATTGATTGGGTAGCAAGACGATTAATTGAGGATGGTATCTACACCAATATTGAACAAGCTTATTCCGATGCAACAGATATCATCAACCAAAAGAGAGAAGAAGTTAGAAAGAAAGAAGAAAAGGATTATTTTCGTTTTCGTATTAAGACTATAAAGAAAAGAATAGCATCAGGATACGAATACGCAAATATTCCATACAAACCTAAAAAGCCGATAGTTAAAAACAACAATTCAGATTCATTTTGGGATTGGGATGCTGACGACAAATAAAACCATAAAAACATAAAGGAGAAAAATAATGACAACAAAAACTATCAAACAACAAATTGCTTCCGCGCAGGAACGCTTATACTTCTTGGAAGCCAAAAAGAAACAACAAACTAAGAAAGAAAATACCCGACAGAAAATTATTTTCGGTGCAGAGGTTGCCAAAGTCTTAGGATGTGATATTGGTTATGTAGATAAAGAGTTAGTCTTTGGTGTTTTACTTAACATATCTAATCTTCATGAGAGTGATATTGAGGCATACAGAGCACAAGGACAGGCCTATATCGAAAATGTTTTAAATAAATCCAAGCAGTAAATTTTCCTTTTTCACGTCCAAATGGTGAACCGGCTTAAAATTTGTTTTTAGGTCGGTGAACTGTTAAGTGAATATTGAAAAAAATCATTAAATAAAAAGAGGGTAAGAATGATATATGCTAATAATGTATTTTATACAGGAGCACCTGAAGATATATATAAAATGATTTTTGACCCGATTGCCACCAATTGAAGGATATTATACTATATAAATAGGGTTGGTAATGGAGGTTAAATTAATTTAAGAAAGGAGAATGCAATGGTAAATAGTAAAAACAAAATGCTATCTTTATTCAAAGAAAGTAAGTTCTATCGCTTCTTTGATAAATATTTTATAGTTATCACATGTCTTAGTGCTTTGTTGGTTTTTATGGGGAATATTTATTTTTATATATAACACCTCCCGGCGGGAGGTGTTTGATTATTTTATGGAGTTGTATTGAACGTCGATGACTTGATTTTTACTCTTTGAGTAATCTACTACTGAAATAACCACCTGAGTAAAGTAAATCACTCCAGAAATAATGAGCAAAAACACAAGTGGTTTTTTGATTGCATCATTTTCACCCTTTCTGTTCGGATGTTTTTTGTTCCAACCCCATAGGATTAAATTTAATACAATAATAAGTAAAAAGAAAACACCTGATTTAGGATGATCTGAAAATATAATTTCGATTAATTTACTCATATCTTTCTCATGTTTCTTATCGTGAAGATATAAAATATTAGTAGAGCCGCCAATGTGGTATTGACGGCTTTAAATTCGATCATTTAAATGAGATGTATTAGATCTGGAAATCTTCCAGTTTCTTCCCAGCTTCGATAGCAGCAGCGATAGCTTTAGGTGTCCGCCCCTGACCAGTCCACGTTTTTTCATCGCCATTTTCATCAATATATTTATATTTGGCAGGACGTGGTTCACGTTTAGCTTTTGCAGATTTGCTGGTAGACACAGAACCAAGTAGTTCAGCCGGATCGATACCATCTTCCAGTAGCTGGGCGCGTAAAGCTTCGATTTTGGCCTGACGCTCAGCCCGTTCTTTTTGACCACTTGCTTCTTCTTCACGGCGGTCTTCAACAATAGCCGTAAGCTTTTCCAGCATTTCTTCCAGTGTTTCCAGATCGATTTCACGCGCCTGAGCACGCAGAGTACGAATGTTATTTAATACTTTAAGGGCTTCACTCATTGGGCGTCATCCTGATAAAGAAATAAGTCATGGTTAGGTGGTATGTCAAAATTTGACAATTGGCAATGGAGAATTATATATCAATAGAACTAAGGAGGAAATAATGAAGAAGAAAAAATCAACTCACAATCCCCTTGAAGACACGGCTATTTTAACGCGTTTGGCACGAAAAACATCCCAAAAAGCTATTAAAGAGGCTTTTCAGGCTGGTGTGGCTATTCATTATATTGCTGAAGGGAAAATCGTCAGATAATATCCTAATGGTAAGAAAGAGATTATCAGTTAAAAATATTTTATAACATCATTGGATTCAATTAAATGTTAAAAAAATGATGTTCAGAGTTTGTCTGGTGGAAATGGAAATATTATTATCAAAAATAAAATGTCTCACACTATTTTATCAATTAATCGCTTATAGATATCTTGACCACTTTTTTATTTTTGCTAATTAAATTGTACGTGAAATAAAAAAGGAAGAGAAAAATGAATAAATATAAAAAAGGGTTTTCCTTACTGGAGATTATTTTGGTTTTAGGCGTTGGAACTGCAATGGCTTTCCTGAAGTTTCAGGATATGAAATCAGAACAAGAAACCGTAATGGCTAATTCTGTTGGCGCTCAAATGAAACAGATGGGGGAAGCGGTAAACCGTTATATCAGTATCCGCTATGATAAACTTTCAACCTTGTCTTCCAGCAGCAGCCAGAGTAGCGATCCGGGGCCAAGAACCTGTTCTGGTTCTATCTGTGAAATCACCTACCAGACGTTGATTAATGAAGGGCTATTGCCTGTTAGCTATACGGGTAAAAATGCTCAGACATCTTCCTACAAGATTATTTTAAAGCGCGATGGCTCCGCACCTAATTATGTTATCAATGGCTTAATCACAACCACTACAGCATGGAAAGAAGGAGCTAAAATCCGCTATGACCTGTTAGGCCGTGCAATGTGGGCGGCGGGTATCGACAGCGGTATGACAAGATCGGCAACGGTTGCGTCAGGGTATCAGGGGCAGTGGTCAGAAAAAACAGCAGATTATAGCAATATCACAGCAGAAGGATTACTGGCTTACCGTGTGGGCTATGATTCTTCCATGTATTCTGTTTACCTGCGTCGTGACGGGACATTGCCAATGACGGGCGATCTGGATATGGGCGGTAATGATATTAACAACGCCGCGAATATCACGGCGTCAGGCTCAGGAAATTTTGGTGGAAATCTAAAAGCGACTGGAACCTTAACAGGTAGTCAGTTATATACAAAAAATGGTTATGGTGAAGGGTTGATGCTTGGAGGCGATGGAGCTGGAAATGATTATGAGTTAAGACTGGCAAGTAATAAACCATTAACTATATGGAGTTATGATACATCAAAACGTCCTTCGAATGATACGCGATTAGCGGTATGGGGATCACAAGTTAACTCTGGGGATCTGACGGTAAAAGCAGACAGTGATGGTAAAACAACAGGAGCAATAACAGCCGAAGGTAATATAACAGCCGGTAATTGGTTAGCCGCCCATAATGGGTATGGCGATACTATCCGTATAGGCGGAGACGCAGTAGGAAATGATTTTGATTTAGCTATAGGAGGCGGAAAACCTTTAAATATCCAAGGACAGGAAGACGGTACTGCATATGGAACCGTTCAAGTTCGTGGTGAATTTAATATAGCATCTGGTGCAGGAATGACCAGAAAAGAAATCTCATTACAACGAGATGGAAATATAACTGCATCTGGAAATATTACCAGTGATAAAACTGTTTCTGGTCAATATATCCAACCAATCTCGACGGTTGTGGCAGGAGAAGTTTGTTTTCCAAATGGATTAATAAGTAAAAATGCTGAAGGAAAAACATTATCATGTGTTAGTGGTAAATGGGAGCTAGGCGCTGGAGTTTCTGAGTATACAGCTTCTATACCCTACGTTAGCACCGAAACTAGAACTCAAAATTATTGTCCCAATAATACAGCTCTATTTGCATATTATGGATATGTTCGTTATAGACCAAGTTGTAGAGGGAATGGTACATATTATTATGGTTGGGTCACACCATTCATGTTAACAACCACGGACGATGCAAGTTGGGGAGATAATGGCAGTTGTTTTACCTACGTTTATACAATAACTAACGTAACCAAGGTTAAGTGTGGGTGATTTTTTTAAAAGTTAGCAGGGGATAGAATAATGGAAAATAAAAATAATAATCATGTTTATATAGGCATGGAGTTTCTTTTTTTATTTATTGTGATGCTGTTTTTGAGTGAAACTATACTTTGGATGTTCGGAACAGATGTAAATAGCTTCAACATAAGAGCTTTAACGGGGTTTGGTTCTCTGATAATAACATGGTGTTTATTCTCTTTTGTTTTAAAAATAAAATGAAATAAAGTATTGATAGGATGAAAAGGGCTTTGTAGCCCTTTTGGTGTTTATGACGATATTTTTTCTGTCTGAAAAATCTGGTATAGAACGTTGAGCCTTTCCCACAACACAAAAGATAGGATCTCTTTGGCTTGGGGATTTTCAATCTCAACAACGGCGTAAATTAATGCCCGACATTGATCGATGATTTCTTCCAGTTCTAGCGGTGTGTTATCGAACATGATAAGCCTCCGCTGCTGGATATTGAGATGTAGCAAAAAAATCAGTGCCCTGATGCAGATTTTCAGGCGGGGAATAGGTAAACTGACAGACAGCCATAGCGTTAGCTCCATAACGTTGTGGTTAGCCCCTGTCTGGTATCGCAAGTACCTTTCAGGGGCAAAACTTGTGTTAAGGTGGTCTTGTGTACGTACCTGAACGGCTGCAATTTAAGGCTAAGAATGGTGCTAGTCAATTGCTAAACGCGATGCAAGAAAATTCACGGCTGGCAAGTCTCTAACCTTTGAGGATTGAGCCGAAAGGATGATGAGTTATTACTCCCGAAATTCTTCCTTATTCATATCATAGGAAAAGTTAGTGAATGAAGAAATAGAAGCGCTATTAACCAAAGTAATAGATTTGGCTGCAAAGTATAAAAAGTTAACAGGAAAACCTCTTGGTATAACAGGGGAGGTCGCTGAGTTTTATGCTTCTAAATTATTAGATTTAGAACTAATGGGTGCGAGAAGTCCCGGCTACGATGCTATTGGTTCTGATTCTCGAAAAATCCAAATTAAAGGTCGTTGCCTTCCTGATAAATTTAAAGCAGGGCAAAGAATTGGTTCTATCCGATTAGAACACCAGTGGGATTCAGTTATTTTGGTTTTGATGGATGAGTTTTTCGTTGTCACCGAGATGTGGGAAGCTGATCGGCCTATGGTGGAAGCCGCGTTACTGGCCCCCGGTTCAAAATCACGCAATGTACGTGGTGCTTTGTCAGTGAGTAAGTTTAAACAAATCAGTAAAAAGGTATGGTCTGTTTAGATATATTGGATTAAACAAGCCATCTGTGGCCTAAAAATTATCCTTTCTGCGCAAACTCAAACGGCCTAACCATCCCGTTGCTGTTAGCATCAAGAAAATCAGCCCACCATTGAAGCATCAGGCGACGCTGTTCAAGGTGTTTGGCCTTATGGGTATAGGCCGCGCGAACGTTGTTCTTTTCCATATGGCTCATTTGAAGCTCAACGACATCTTCCGGCCAGATACCCGACTCAATTAAGGCACTGCACGCCAGCGTTCGGAAGCCATGACCACACAAATCGGTTTTGGTGTCATAGCCCATTTTGCGTAGTGCCTTGTTGATGGTGTTCTCACTCATTTACTTGTATCCGCAAGTTTAGGCAGTCCCTCTTGCCATTCCTTTGGCTTCTTGTTGATGATATTTTTCTCAAACCACTGAAACCAAACAGGCCAAGCCTTATCGACCTTTTTCTGAAAGGCTTTTGGTTGGTAAGTTGCCAGAATCTTTGACATTACCATACTGAGGCTATGACCTAACATCAGGTCTACAATAATAGGATCAATTCCCGCCTCGTTGCTCATCATTGATGCCGTACTGCGTCTCAGATCGTGAGTCGTAAAATCATTTCCTACCGTTTCTCGTAGCCTGACAGCGGAATGAGACATCGTGGTATGTCCGATATGTGTCCATATCTGTTTGCTAAGGTTATGCTTTGTCCAAGACCATTCTTCTAACAGACTGATCAGGTAGTCAGGAAGAGGGTATACACGCTCCTGTTTTGTTTTGGTGCGTTCTGCGGGTAAGGTCCATGTTTTAGCCTTTAAATCTATTTCAGGCCATACCAGCTTTGCTGATTCCGACTTGCGAGTACCAAAGACCATAATAAAGCGCATCGCTGCATGAGAAGGGGTGTTACCCAAGGAATGCCAGAGTATGCGGTATTGTTCTGCCTGTAGATGGTTATCACGTATTTTACCTATTACAGCAGCAACTTTTTTTCTGTCATGGATCTCTGACAATTTTTGCGGAACATACACGGGTTGTCCCGGTTGTTGCCCCTGTATGCCATGCACCTGAAAGGCATATAACATCACCATTTTGATGATCTGACACATACGATGAGAAGCGTTGCTGACCCCCATCGCCAAAATATGAGAATAGATATGGTGGTAAGTAAGCTGCTCAGGGTCTACGTTATGCAGGGCTTTACCATGTTTGTTCCAGATCGCCCGTCTTCCCGGTTTTGACGGTTTAGCGCATTTTACTTCCAGCCACTCCTGAACCAGACCATCCATAGTGGTGGGTTTTCCGGTGAGTGTTTTGCTGGGTGCAAAGCCTTGTCTGGTTTTTTGTACCTGTTGCAAATGCCATTTTCTGGCATCTTCCAGACTGTAGGCTGGATAGGTGCCTAAAGTAACATCATTGCTACCTACAATATAACGCCAGCTTTTTGTTATCACGCCTGATGGATTTCTTCGGGCAGCAAAGTACAATCCTGTTAATCCGTTGTTGAAGACGATTTCTTTCTTCATTGTCTTACCATCGGGGATGGTGAAACGCTGGATGTCAGTTTTAGTTTTGAGCATTGGCATTATCCGATTTTTTCACGTCCCTAGTATGTACCTAAAATGCACCGAGATGAATAGAAATCTTATGAGACATAGTGAACTATTATCTCATTGTTTTATTGCTGCTATTTAACTTTGTTAGATGTTCTGAGACACTAGCTTTCTATTTGATCTGGATAATGCCAGCGTAGGGAAGTCACGGTATGCCCCACCGGTTGCCGCCTTCTTCCACGCCGGTTGGGAGACCTATGAACACTCGACCTGCCGACTTTTCTGCCGCTCAGGCAGCAACATCACTGACCCAATTCCGTTCTGCTTCGCCGCTGGTGCACTGCCTGACCAACGACGTGGTGCAATCTTTTACCGCTAATGTGCTGCTGGCGCTGAATGCGTCGCCTGCAATGGTGGTCGATCCCGAAGAAGCTGCGCAGTTCAGTCTGATAGCAGATGCGCTGCTGATTAATGTCGGGACGCTGGAACATAGGCGTGCCGATGCGATGAGGTTTGCGGTAAACAGCGCATATCAGGTGGGGACAATGGTGGCGGTAACGGGCGTGCTGGATTATGTCACGGATGGTGAGCGCGATATGGCGGTCACCGGCGGCGATAGCATGATGACGCGCGTGGTCGGTACAGGATGTGCACTGTCGGCGGTGGCCGCGGGTTTTTGTTCTCTGGAGGGAGATCGCTTATCCCACGTGGTGGCGGCGTGCTATGTCATGGCGTTTGCCGGGCAGCAGGCGGCTTCGGTGTCGCAAGGCACAGGCAGTTTTATACTCAACTTCCTCGACAGGATCTATACCCTGCGTGCGGAGGATCTGGTATGAAGCGCATCAATGCGTTGACGATTGCGGGGACCGATCCGAGCGGTGGTGCAGGTATTCAGGCAGATTTAAAAACCTTTTCCGCGCTGGGGGCTTATGGCACGTCGGTCATTACCGCGCTGGTGGCGCAAAATACGCGCGGCGTGCAGTCCGTCTACCGGATTGAGCCGAATTTTGTCGCGGCACAGTTGGATTCGGTGCTGAGCGATGTGCGCATTGACAGCGCGAAGATTGGCATGCTGGCGCAGACCGATATTGTTGACACCGTTGCCGATCGCCTGCGTCACTACGCGGTTCCTTTCGTGGTGCTGGACACCGTAATGCTGGCGAAAAGTGGCGATCCGCTACTCGCACCGGAAGCCGTTAAGTCTATCCGTCGTGAACTGTTGCCGCTGGTATCCCTGATTACGCCCAACCTGCCGGAAGCCGCAGCCCTGCTGGATACGTCACCGGCTACCAACGAGCGGGAAATGCGCGAACAGGGGGAAGCGCTGTTGGCAATGGGCTGTCAGGCCGTACTGATGAAAGGCGGACACCTTAGCGAAGCGGAAAGCCCAGACTGGCTGTTCAGCCGACAGGCTGAACCGCAGCGCTTTAGTTCCCTGCGCGTGAATACACGGCATACGCACGGCACCGGTTGCACGCTGTCTGCCGCGTTGGCCGCATTGCGACCACGCCACGATAGCTGGGCCGAAACGGTCTACGTCGCGAAGGACTATTTACAGCAGGCATTACAGCAGGCCGACACGCTGGAGGTCGGGCACGGAATCGGCCCCGTGCATCACTTCCACCGCTGGTGGTAAAACCATAAGTAAATTGATTTGTACTTTGCGTGACATCTTTGCCAGTAATTTCAAACTAAATTAAATGTGTTTCAGCATAGACAGTACGCGGGTCATCCGGTTATTTTGCAGTGAAATCTTGGTGTTAATGTGAAATAGGATGTGGGGATAACATATGGCAGGTTCTGCTCGCAGTGCGATGGCTGCCAAGGTGCTTCAGACGATACTCAATATCGGTCTGCTGGTGCTGGCGACTATTCTGGTGATTTTTTTAATCAAGGAAACGTTTCATCTGGCGAAAGTGCTGCTGATCTCCAACGAGAAAGATTCCTCCTATCAACTGATAGAAGGCATCGTGATCTATTTCCTGTATTTTGAGTTCATTGCGCTGATCGTGAAGTATTTTCAGTCCGGTTATCACTTCCCGCTGCGCTATTTTATCTATATCGGCATTACGGCCATCATCCGTCTGATCATTGTCGATCACAAAAGCCCGTCGGATACGCTAGTGTATTCCGCGGCGATCCTGCTGCTGGTAGTGACGCTGTATCTGGCAAACAGTAATCGCCTGAAGCGGGAGTAGTAGAAACAGGAATAAGCAAAACGCGCCGTTATTCCAGCAGCGAGCACTGGGGGGGCAGTCGACAGTGAATCGCCGCAGGAAGTACTTCGATATGAAAACGTTTGGCGGTGAGCGGTTCACCGTCCAGATTAAACGTCATATTGTCCGGGGCGGTGATCTCCAACCAGGGCAGCGTAGCGGAAATCATGTTCTGGTTTTCGCTGCCGGTAAACCAGGCCTGAAGCATATTGGGCAACAGTTCCGTTGCTGATAGCACGCTCAGTTCCAGCATCCCATCGTTGATTAGCGCTTCAGGGCAAAGCTGTTGCCCGCCGCCAGCCTGACGACCATTCCCTACTGCAATAACCAGCGTATCACCCGACCAGTGAAAATCCGGCCCGCGAATCTCACAGCGCTCGGCTTGCAGCATGTCCATGCGAAAGAGCGCGTGCAGCACATATGAAGCGCTCCCCAGCGCAGCCTTCATCTTGGCCGGTGTCTCGGTGGTAATGCGTGTGGCAAATCCGCCTGTTGCCATATTGATGAAGTAGTGGCTGTCGTTCACGTTGGCGATATCAATGGCGGTGGCGCGACCCTTGATCGCCAGCGTCAGCGCGTTGTGCATTTCCATCGGAATCTGACAACTGGTGGCGAAATCATTGGCCGTACCCAGCGGCACAATACCCAGACATGGGCGAACCGCTTCCGGCTGTACCGCTAATGCGGCGGCAACTTCATTGACGGTGCCGTCGCCACCAGCGGCGATCACATTATCTGCATTGAGCTGGATCGCCTCTTCAACATAGCGTTTAGCATCGCCGTATTCCCAGGTGACGCGGACATGCAGTGTATAGCCGTCCTTACGTAACGCCCCAATGGCCTCGCGAAGTTCTTCATTACCCGCGCTTTTCCCATTCAGAATCAGCAGCGTCACCGGATTTTTTTCCATGGCCTATTTCTCCTCAGCAGGATAGTGGGATTAATAATAGTCACTAAATCGGTAGGTAGAAATCAGAAGAGTCGGTGAATATACCCGTCATACTTCAAGTTGCATGTGCGTTGGCTGCGTTCAGTCACCCGAATCACTTACTCAAGTAAGCTCATCGGGATTCCTTCTCTTGCCGCCTTCCTGAAACTCGAATTATTTAGGGAATGTGTGCGTGGAGAAAATCAGCGGGCGGGAGAAAAAGAAAAGCCAGCTCAAGGGAGATTGAGCTGGCCAAGGAGGTGGTTCCTAGTAGTATCACTACGCTTATTTTTCGTTCTATGTTTTCTCAGCGACGCAATATTAACCACAAGACCGGAGAATTGATGTGATCTGTTTCTAATATTCGTAAAAAACCCCGGGCTTTGTAACGATACCTTCGGATGAGTTACGCGCGCATTCGCGAGTTGGGAAAAGTCGATAAGGGGAAAGCATACTGCAAGGAAAGATTGCTTTGTTAGAGTTATTGCCGGATGTATTGGGCATCCGGCGGTATTATCGGCTTATTCGGCGTTAGGATTACGCGTAGTGGTGCCCGGTAGATTGCGCAGCAATAGCGCATAGTCCAGCGAGATATCGTCCGGCACGGGTAGGTAAACGATATGGCCGTTACCCGGCGCCACATCGGCCGATTGCCCTTTGACATTCTGCATCGATTCGATGGTGAATTGAATATTGCCGTTTGGCGTCATCATCTCCACGCTGTCACCGCAGGAAAACTTATTCTTCACTTCGACTTCCGCCAGCCCATCGCGGCGCACGCCGGTGAATTCACCGACAAACTGCTGACGATCGGAAACAGAATAGCCGTAATCGTAGTTCTGGTAATCTTCATGCACGTGGCGACGCAGGAAGCCTTCGGTGTAGCCACGGTGCGCCAGACCTTCCAGCGTTTCCAGCAGCGTCGGGTCGAACGGTTTACCCGCCACCGCATCGTCGATGGCGCGGCGATAAACCTGTGCGGTACGGGCACAGTAATAGAATGACTTAGTGCGGCCTTCTATTTTCAGCGAATGAACCTGCATCTGCGTCAGGCGTTCAACGTGCTGAATCGCACGCAGATCGCGGGAGTTCATGATGTAGGTGCCGTGCTCGTCTTCAAAGGCACTCATGTATTCGCCAGGGCGCAGGCTTTCTTCCAGCATAAAGACTTTGTCAGTGGGTTCGCCGATGCCCAGCGCGGGCTCAACGTTTTTCACCGCAATAGGTTCGTACTGATGAACGATATTCCCGATGTCGTCCTCTTTGCCTTCCTGAACCTTATATTCCCAGCGGCAGGCGTTGGTGCAGGTGCCCTGATTCGGATCGCGCTTGTTGATGTAGCCGGACAGCAGGCAGCGGCCAGAGTAGGCCATGCACAGTGCGCCGTGAACGAAGATCTCCAGTTCCATATCTGGGACGTTCTGGCGGATTTCTGCAATCTCTTCCAGCGACAGTTCGCGGGACAGAATCACACGCGTCAGCCCCATTTGCTGCCAGAATTTCACCGTCGCCCAGTTGACCGCGTTGGCTTGAACGGAAAGGTGAATATCTATCTGTGGGAAGTTTTCCCGCACCAGCATAATCAAACCCGGATCGGACATGATCAGCGCATCCGGCCCCATTTCGATCACGGGTTGCAGATCGCGCAGGAAGGTTTTCAGTTTGGCATTGTGTGGTGCGATGTTAACGACGACGTAGAATTTCTTGCCCAGCTCATGCGCTTCGTTAATGGCTTGCGCCAGCGTCTGATGGTTGAATTCGTTATTGCGCACGCGCAGGCTGTAGCGGGGTTGACCGGCATAAATCGCGTCCGCGCCATAGGCAAAGGCGTAGCGCATATTTTTCAGCGTACCGGCCGGAGAAAGCAGTTCCGGTTTAAACATGGTATCTCTCGATTCTGATCACAAGTCAGGCTGCTCCACGGTGGGAGCAGTAAAGGCGGAGGATTCTAGCGCTAATAGGGGGAAATTGCAGTAGACGACACACGAAAAGTGGGCCTATTGTTTGACGTAAATCAATAATGGCCTGCCATTAATCGAGCAGGCCAGATGACGCTGCGTTAACGCATAGCGATACGCGATTTTCCTAACGTTTCGCGGTTGTGGAACTGGTATAAATCGACCTGTGGGCCAACGGGCACAATCTGTGTCGGGTTCAGCCAGGCAATACCGTAATAGCCTGCTTTGATATGGTCGATATTGACCGTCTCCGCGACGCCCGGCCACTGGTACAGGTCACGCAGGTAGTTCGACAGGTTTGGGTAGTCGGCAATGCGCTTCAGATTGCACTTGAACGCGCCGTGGTAGGCCACGTCAAAACGTACCAGCGTCACAAACAGCCGCCAGTCGGCCTCAGTCAGCGTGTCACCGAGCATATAGCGATGGCTACCCAGATGATTGTCCAACTCATCCAGCGTGGTGAAGAGCGTCGTGACGGCGCTGTTGTAGTGTTCCTGCGTTTTGGCGAATCCGGTTTTATACACACCGTTATTGACGTTGTGGTACACGGTTTCGTTCCAGTGGTCGATCTCAGCACGCAGCTCTGACGGGTAGAAATCGAGGTGGTTGTCGGTCAGGTCGTTAAATTCGCTGTTCAGCATACGGATGATATCTGCCGATTCGTTATTCACGATGCGCCCTTCCACCCGATCCCACAGCACCGGTACTGACACCTTTCCAGTGTAGTCTGGCACGCTGGCGGTGTACAACTGGTGCAGGTAGCGAATCTCGCCCACATGCTCACCCGCATCCTGTGGCGTGGCGAATTCCCAGCCGTTATCGGCGATGCGCGGGTTGGCAACCGAAAGAGAGATGATGTTCTCCAGCCCTTTCAGCTTGCGGAAAATCAGCGTGCGTGATGCCCACGGGCAGAGATAGGAGACAAAAAGCTGGTAACGACCCGCTTCTGGCACCAGCTCGGTTTGCCGAAATTTGGTTTCTTCGCGGTGGAATGCCCCATTTTTAATCTCTTCCGCCGCGACATCGCCGTTAACCCATTTGCCATTAACTAAGCCTGACATATGTTTTTTCCCTTATCCGTTCTGTTGCTGGTGACCCATTCCCGCACGGTGTGCGAGGTGATACCCGTTATTATTGCAGGCTTAAAAGGGTAACAGCCGTGGGAAAATAGAAAATGACAAAATTTTCATTAAGTCAGACAATATTTTTGACCAGTATGGAAATGGCGTTGCTAGCGTTTAGCCGCCAGCAGACCGTATAGCACGGAGTTGGACACTTCGCCGTCCGCGATCGCTGCTTTAACTGCCCTTCTTGTGTGAACCCCAGCCGCTCAAGCGATCGGGCTGAAGCCACATTGCATTGCGGGGATCGATTTCGGCTTCCAATCGGCTTCTCACCGTTTCAAAGGCAAAATCCCGCAGAGCAGAGAGCCGATGATTCGTGCCGTTCATGATAAATTTTGCCCCGCGCGCGATGGCGAAAAACTTACCAATAATTAATTTATCGCCGATAAACGGATAATGGTAGAGCACCTTTTGCTCAAAATTTCCGCACCATCGGGGTCGTCATAACAGGTGTAGTCGGATATTTGGGTTGGTGACAATATTCTTGATAAAACACACTTGGGTGAAACCGGCCATGGGGTAGCGGTTATCCGGATCGGGTCCGTTCAACATGGCCTCCATAACATCATAAGGCGGTTGGCGTTATACCTCATTGCAAGGCGAGGCTTCCCAGCGGTAGCCGATGCCGTATACCGTGCGGATAAATGAGGTCTCTTCGTCCAGATGTTCCAGCTTGCGGCGCAGGTTTTTGATGTGACTGTCGATGGTGCGGTCGGTCACGACACGATAATCGTCATAGAGCTTATCCAGCAGCGCCTCGCGGGAAAAGACCTTCCCTGGCTCGGTAGAAAGCGTCTTGAGCAGACGAAACTCAGCTGGCGTCAGATCAAGGTTCTGCCCCAGATAGCTGGCCTGAAAACCACTTTTATCAATCAGTAAGGCCGTTTCGGTTTTCTCGACAGCTTTCACGCCGTCGTTCTGCCAGCCGCAGCGACGCAGCAGCGTTCTGACGCGCACGACGACTTCGCGTGGGCTGAAAGGTTTACAAATATAGTCGTCGGCACCAATTTCCAGCCCCAGCAGGCGATCAATCTCCTCGCTACGGGCGGTGACCATAATAATCGGCACGTTGGAAAACTGGCGGATCGTGCGGCAGAGCGTCAGGCCGTCGCAGCCTGGCAGCATCAGGTCCAGCAAAATAAGAGCAGGGGAATGCAGCCGCACCCATTCGACGACATCGTTACCGTCGGACAGCCAGTGCGTGGCGTAGTCCGCCGCCTGAAGGTAATCCACCAGCAGTTGCCCTAGCTTGGGCTCATCTTCGACAATCAGAATAGGCGATGCCATAGCGAAATCGGGTGCGGTTGTCATAGCTCTGCTTATTTTCGGTTTCAGGAATAGCGATCAGGATAGCGCTTAATCCGGTACGTGCGAGGGAAGCTCAAGGGTAATCATCACTCCTCCTAGCGGCGAATGTTCAGCATACAGTCGTCCACTATGCGCCTCAACGATATTATTGCAGATAGCCAGCCCAAGCCCGGAGCCGCCGTTGGCGCGGTTGCGCGAACTTTCCGCACGGTAAAAGCGTTCGAAAATCAGCGTGAGCTGCTCGTCGGTCACGCCGGGGGCGCTGTCCTGCCAGATAATGGCCCAGCGTTTATGCTGTTGCACGAGGGTAATGGTCAACTGTCCTTGCTCATCGGTATAGCGCAGGCTATTTTCCAGCAGATTGGTAAATAACTGGCTTAACCTATCTGGATCACCAAAGACGCCAGCCTGAGCCGGTAGAGTGGTGGTAAGCGTAATCTGTTTCTTCTGGAAGCGTTCATGAAATGCGGCGATAGCAATAAGCAGAATTTGCACCACATCCACTGCCGTTTTGCGATAGGCCAGCGCCCCGAGGTCGGACAGGGTGAGTTGATGCAGGTCATCCACCAGTTTAGTGAGCGTCGTCACCTCAGACTGGAGCGAATGCAGCGAATGCGTGTCGGGCTTGCGTATGCCATCCTGCAAGGCTTCTAACTCGCCGCGCAGTACCGCCAACGGCGTGCGTAACTCGTGGGAGACATCGGCCATAAACGCGCGACGAGACTGTTCGTTTTTTTCCAGCGTGCTGGCAAGCTGGTTGAAATCCTGCGCCAGCCTGCCCAGTTCATCGTGCGAGCTTGCCGTCACGCGGGCACTGAAATCCCCCGACGCCAAACTGTGCATGCCGTTGACCAGCCGCTTGACGGGGACGAGTAGGCCACGTGCTGTCAGCCAGGTGGCGATAACCGCGAGCAGCGTCGAGAGCGCGACAATCAGCCAACTGGTGCGCTGCTGCTGCTGATCGAAATTGATATCGGCGTTGCGGGTCAGGCGTTCAACGGGCGAGGCGACAATCCAGCCGACCGTTTGATTTTGTACCTGAATCGGCTGCCAGGTGCCTTCGTTTGGTATCGGCGCCGGAGAACCGAATAGCTTGCGTTTGCCGGAATCGAGCACCCACAGGCGCACGCGTAGCCCCTGCATACTGTTGTCGGTGTCGTTGTTCTGATCCAGCGAGTGCAGCATTTTGAACACCAACCGGCCATTGTTGCGCAGGAATGACCAGTCGCCGTGCTGCTGATATTGTTCCGCCAACGCATCGCGCAGTTGCATGACCCGCTGTTCGTTGCCGCGCTTAATGTAGTCGATAAAGCCGCGTTCGAAGCTGACGCGCACTCCCCAATGCATGGTAATCAGCACCAGCATACAGGTAGCGAAAATCGCGAGAAACAGTTTGGCGGTGATTCCGAATTTCATGATGACCTCACGATTTACACGACAGCACGGTATTCACGATGGTGGTATCTAGCGTCTGCATAAAAAAGCCAAAGGCAACAATCCGAATTCTGCCAGCGGACGGAAGCCGAATTCATCATGTTTCAGACGTCTTCTGATAGGGCGGTAAGTGAATAATCACTGAATACGGCAATCGAGCCGCCCTTGGTCGAGTGCGTTCGGGGCGCTACCAGAAAAACAGCGAACGTTAAGCGCACGAAACCTCCCTCTGAAATAGCATATTGATTGTTATCACGACAGTGACAAATCCGTCTCCGGCGCGTTGCGCCGAATGTTCCTCAGTTTGTCGAAAAACAGGTACACCACCGGAGTGGTGTACAGCGTGAGGATTTGGCTCATCACCAGCCCGCCGACAATCGTGATGCCGAGCGGCTGTCGCAGTTCCGCACCGTCGCCGCTGGTCAGCACTAGCGGCAGTGCGCCAAACAGCGCGGCCAGCGTGGTCATCATAATTGGGCGGAAACGCAGCAGGCAGGCCTGAAAAATAGCGTCCTGTGCGTTCAGCTTACCGTTGCGTTGTGCTACCAGCGCGAAATCCACCATCATGATCGCATTCTTCTTCACGATCCCAATCAGCAGCATGATACCAATCAGCGCCACCAGACTAAACGGCGCGCCGAACCACTCCAGTGCCAGCAGCGCCCCCACGCCCGCCGAGGGCAGGGTAGAGAGAATCGTCAATGGGTGCACATAGCTCTCATACAGCATGCCCAGCACGATATATACGGTGATAATCGCCGCCAGAATCAGCAACAGTTGCGAAGACTGCGATTGTTGGAACGCCTGCGCCGTACCGGAGAACTGACCGCGTACCGCTGACGGCACGCCCAGCGACGTCATGGTTCTTTCTATCGCCGCCGTGGCGCTGGACAGATCGGTGCCTTCCGGCAGGTTGAAAGAGAGGGTCGAGGCGGCAGACAACCCCTGATGGTTCACTGAGAGCGGCGCGTTGATCGGTTTCCAACTGGCGAAATAAGAAAGCGGGATGGGTTTACCTTCGTTGTTGATCACGAACATCTTGTTCAGTGAACTGACGTCCTGCGTGTAAGCATCATCCACTTCCATCACCACCTTATATTGATTCAGCGGCTGGTAAATGGTTGAAATCTGACGCTGTCCGAAGGCGTTATTGAGCAGCGCGTTGACAGCAGAGACGCTGATGCCGAGCTGCGCCATCGCATCGCGATCGTAGGTTAGCGCCATTTCCGCCCCTTTATCCTGCTGATCGGAATTCACATCGGCCAGTTCAGGCAGTTTGCTGAAAGCTGCACGAATCTTGGGTTCCCAGGTGCGTAGCTCGCTCAAATCGTCAGACAGCAGCGTGTACTGATATCCGGCATTCGCTTCCCGCCCGCCGATGCGGATATCCTGCACCGGCATTAAAAACAGGTTAGCGCCGGGCTCTTTTGCCAGCTTGACGCGCAGGCGACTGATCACCTGCTGTGCGGAAACATCGCGCTCGGACAGCGGCTTAAGCGAAATAAACATTGAACCGCTGTTGGTGCGCGAGCCGCCGGTAAAACCGTTAACGTTATCCACCGCCGGGTCATTACTGACAATGGTCATGAAGTTCTGGAGTTTCAGCGTCATGGCCTGAAAAGAGATGCTCTGGTCAGCTTGAATAAAGCCCATCAGCCGACCCGTATCCTGCTCTGGGAAAAAGGTCTTCGGAATACTGATGTACAGCCAGACGTTGAGTGCGATGGTGCCCAGCAGAAGCAGCAACACCCAACGTGCATGGTTGAGCACCCACTTCAATGAACGCCCGTAGCCTTGCTGCATGGCGAGCAATACGCGGTTAAAACCACGGGTGCGCGGCTGGCTACGCTTGGGAACGGCACGTAACAGTCGTGCGCACAACATTGGTGTGAGGGTGAGTGAGATCAGCAGTGAAATCATGATCGCCACCGACAGCGTGACGGCGAATTCGCGGAATAGTCGCCCCGGCAAGCCGTCCATCAGCAGGAGCGGAATGAATACCGCCACCAGCGACAGACTCATGGATAAGACGGTGAACCCCACTTCGCGCACGCCCTGAAGAGACGCCTGTAGGGGCTTCATGCCCGCTTCAATGTGGCGGGAAATATTCTCCAGCACCACGATGGCGTCATCCACCACGAAACCGGTGGCAATGGTCAGCGCCATCAGCGACAGGTTGTTCAGGCTAAAGCCGCACAGGTACATGGCGGAAAAGGTGCCGATCAACGACACCGGGACGGCCAGTGCAGGAATGGCGGTTGCCCGGCCGGAACGCAGAAACAGGAAGACGACCAGAATCACCAGCGCGACGGCGATAACCAGCGATTGCTCCACTTCCGCCAGTGATGCGCGAATGGTAGGGGAACGATCCTGTGCGACATCCAACTGTATTTCGGCAGGCAGGCTGGCGCGAAGCTCCGGCATGGCGGCGCGGATATTGTCTACCGTGGTAATAATGTTGGCATCCGGCGCGCGGCGAATCATCACCAGAATTGCAGGCTTCGAATTCGCCATTCCTGCGTTGCGTGAGTTTTGTACCGAATCTTCCACCGTGGCGACGTCGCTCAGGCGAACAGCGGCACCGTTATTATAGTGGATAATCAGCGGCGCGTAGGCAGCGGCGGTTTTGAGCGCATCGTTGGTTTGTATCTGCCAGCTTTTCTGGCTGTTTTCCACATTGCCCAAGGGCTGGCGCACGTTTGCCTGCGTGATGGCCTGTCGTACCTCATCAAGGGAAATGCCCTGATTAAACAGCGCGACCGGATTCAGCGCGACCCGCACGGCGGGGAGCGAACTCCCGCCGATGGAGACATCGCCGACGCCTTCCATCTGTGAAATTTTCTGTGATAGCTGGGTCGAGGCAAAGTCGTATAGCTGCCCCTGACTGTAGGTGTCCGAGGTCAGCGTCAGGATCATGACTGGCGCATCGGACGGGTTGACTTTGCGGTAGGTCGGGCGACTGGACATACCGGACGGCAGCAGGTTTTGCGCCGCATTGATGGCGGCCTGTACATCTCGCGCCGCGCCGTTGATATCCCTGTCGAGGTTAAACACCAGAATGACGCGCGTACTGCCGAGCGAACTGGTGGAGGTCATTTCGCTGACGCCTGCGATCCGGCCAAGTGCCCGTTCCAGCGGTGTGGCGACGGCGGAAGCCATGGTTTCCGGCGAAGCACCGGGCAGAGAAGCGCTGACGGAGATCACCGGGAAATCCACCTGCGGCAGCGGCGACACCGGCAACAGGCGGAAACCCAATATGCCACACAGCGCGATGGCCAGCGTCAGCAGCAGAGTGGCGACAGGGCGGTGAATGAACAGGGCGAAGAACTTCACTCGGTTTCTTCCTCCTGACGCGGCGCAAGGCGGAAACGCGTCGCCAGACGGTCAAACAGCAGGTAAATCACCGGTGTGGTAAACAGCGTCAGGAGCTGGCTCATGATCAGGCCGCCGACCATGCAGATCCCCAGCGGCTGGCGCAGTTCCGCGCCAACGCCGGTGCTCAGCATCAGCGGCAGCGCACTCAGCAGCGCTGCCATGGTGGTCATCAAAATCGGCCGGAAACGCAGCAGACAGGCCTGATAAATGGCGTCATACGGTGTCATCCCTTGTTCTCGCTCCGCCGCCAGCGCGAAGTCGATCATCATGATGGCGTTCTTCTTCACGATCCCGATGAGCAAAATGATCCCGATAATGGCGATCACATCCAGCTCATTCCCCGCCATCATCAGCGCCAGCAGCGCGCCGACGCCTGCTGTTGGTAGCGTAGACAAGATGGTGATGGGGTGAATAAAGCTCTCGTACAGCACGCCGAGCACAATGTACATGGCGACAATCGCTGCGACGATAAGCCACACGGTGCTGCTTAGCGCTGACTGGAACGCCAGCGTACTGCCCTGAAAACGGGTCGTGATATCCGCAGGCAGGTTCATCTGCTGTTCGGCATGGGTGATGGCATCCACCGCTTCACCCAGCGCATAGCCGTGGGAGACGTTGAAGGAGATCGTCGTCGATGGGAACTGATCAATATGGTTGATCGCCAGCGGTCCCAGACGTTCTTCAACGGTGGCAATACTGCTGAGCGGGATCGTTCCGCCGTCGCTGCTGATAATCCGCACATCGTTCAGCGCGTCCAGACCGGTGTTGTTGGTCGTATCGTGCTCCAGTACGACGCGATACTGGTTGGCCTGCGTATAAATAGTGGAAACTAACCGCTGACCAAAGGCGTTGTACAGCGCGCTATCGACCTGCGACATCGTGATGCCCAGACGACTGGCGCTGTCGCGATTCACGTTGACGTAGGCGACCGCCGCGCCGTCTTGCCAGTCGCTGCTGACATCCTCAAGCTGTGGCAACTTTTTCAACTCGGTCATCAGCTTCGGCACCCACTGGCTCAGCCCATCCAGTGACATCGCCTGCAATGTAAACTGATATTGGGTACGGCTAATCTGGGTGTCGATGGTGAGATCCTGCACCGGTTGCAGATAGAGCTGAATACCAGGGATCTGGGCCGTTTGCTGCTGTAGCCGACTGATGATCTCGGGAATACGTTCGCTACGCTCACTGAGCGGTTTCAGGTTGATTTGCAGTCGGCCACTGTTCAGCGCAGCGTTGGTGCCGTCAACGCCGATGAATGAGGAGACGCTCTCCACCGCCGGATCTTTCATCATAATAGAGGCGACGCGCTGCTGGCGGTCGGCCATATTGCTGAATGACACCGTCTGCGATGCCTGTACCGTGCCCTGAATGATGCCGTTATCCTGCACTGGGAAGAAGCCTTTCGGGATCCAGATATAGAGCAGAATCGTCAGTAGCAGCGTACCGAGTGCAACGCTGAGTGTCAGCCACGGGTGATTCAGCACCTTGCGCAGCCAGACACGGTAGGCATCAATCAGGCGAGTGAAGAAACGCTCGCTGGCACGGGTAAAACGGTTCTGTTTCTGCAACGACTGAGGACTCAGCATCCGGGCGCACATCATCGGGGTAAGCGTGAGCGATACGACGGCGGAAATCAGAATGGATACCGCTAGCGTGATGGCAAACTCGCGGAACAGGCGTCCGACGATATCGCCCATAAACAGCAGTGGGATCAGAACGGCGATGAGAGAGAAAGTGAGGGAAATGATGGTGAAGCCAATTTCCCCTGCGCCTTTCAGCGCGGCGTTAAGCGGTTTTTCCCCTTTTTCGATATAGCGGGCGATGTTTTCGATCACCACGATGGCATCGTCCACCACAAAACCGGTGGCAATGGTCAGCGCCATTAGCGTTAGGTTATTGATGGAAAAACCGAGGAAGTACATCGCGGCAAAGGTGCCGATCAGCGATAGCGGCACGGCGATGCTCGGGATTAGCGTGGCGACGGCGTTACGCAAGAACAGGTAAATCACCATCACGACCAGCGCGATAGCCAGCAACAGCTCGAACTGGACGTCTTTCACCGAGGCGCGAATGCTGGTTGTGCGGTCGGTCAGCGTGGTGACCTCGACAGAATTCGGCAGGCTAGCTTTTAACGCGGGCAGCATCTTGGTAATGCTATCCGTCGTTGTGATGACGTTGGCACCCGGCTGGCGCTGAACGTTGATAATGATCGCCTGCTGCCGATTCGCCCAGGCTCCGAGATGAATATTCTCGGCGGCTTGCTCGATGGTGGCGACATCCTGAAGCCGTACTGGCGCGCCATTCTTCCACGCGACAATCAGTTTGCGGTAATCATCAACGGATTTCATCTGATCGTTGGCGGAGAGTGTGACCGAGCGCGTCGGGCCATCCAGACTCCCCTTAGCGGAATTCACGTTGGCGGCGGTAATCGCGGTGCGGATCGTTTCACTGGTCAAACCATATGCCGCCAGCGCGGGGGCATTCAGCCTGACCCGCACGGCGGGACGCTGGCCGCCGGCTAACGACACCAGGCCGACGCCCGCCACCTGCGAGATTTTCTGGGCGATGCGGGTGTCCACCATGTCTTGCACCTGCGTCATCGACATAGCGCTGGAGGTGACAGCCAGCGTCATAATCGGCGGATCCGCCGGATTCACTTTGCTGTAGGTTGGTGGATAGGGCAGATCGTTAGGCAACAGGTTGCTGGCCGCATTGATGGCGGCCTGCACATCTTGTTCGGCGACGTCCAGCGATAGCTCAAGCTGGAACTGAAGCGTGATGACGGATGCGCCACTTGCGCTCTGCGTCGACATCTGTTTTAGCCCGGACATCTGGCCGAGCTGCCGCTCCAGCGGCGCAGTAATCGCGGACGTCACCACATCGGGACTGGCGCCGGGATACAGGGTAATCACCTGAATCGTGGGGTAATCAACCTCGGGCAGCGCGGAAACCGGCAGCGCCCGATAGCCGATAATCCCGGCTAGCAGAATGGAGATCATCAGCAGCGTCGTCGCGACTGGACGTAGAATGAACAGGCGCGACGGCCCACCGCCGCTGGCTGGAACGGTATCCTGCATCAGGATTTCTCCCCAGTGATGACAGGCGTTTTCTCCGTCAGCGTTGAAGGTACGACTTCCACCTTCGCGCCTTCGGTCAGGCGGTCGATACCGTCAGTCACGACCTTCACATCGGCATCCAGTCCGGCGGTCACGACCACTAACTGACCGTACTGAATGCTGGTGGTCACCTGACGCTTACTGACTTCATTTTTATCATTCAGTATCCAGACAAAGCGGCCTTCATTCCCCATTTGTACGGCAGCGGAAGGGGCGACGACGGCGTTTTGCAGCGTATCAACCTTCATGCGGATATTCACGAACTGGTTCGGGAACAGGGCATCGTTCAGATTGTCAAAACGCGCCTTGAGCTTGATCGTGCCTGTAGTGGTGTCGATCTGGTTGTCCATGCTCAGCAGGGTGCCCTGTGAGAGTTTCTTTTGATTGACGCGATCCCAGGCTTCCACCACGGGTGCCTGGCCTGATTTCTGCGCGCTCAGAATCGTGGAGATTTCCGCTTCCGGTACGGTAAAGACGACATCAATCGGGTAGGTCTGCGTAATCACGACAATGCCATTGGTGTCGCCGCTGGTGATGTAATTCCCCACATCGACCTGCTTTAAGCCGATCCGACCACTGATCGGCGCGGTGATCTTGCTGTAATCCAACTGGAGCTGTGCGCTGGCGACGGCACCTTCATCAGCTTTTAGCGTGCCTTCCGCCTGACGAACGGCGGCGCTCTGGGCATCCAGCTCCTGACGGGAGATCAGGTTGGTTTTCACCAGTTGCTGGTAGCGTGCCAAATCCTGTTGCGCATTAGCCAGCACGGCCCGATCTTTTGCCAATTGCCCCTGTGCCTGCGTCAATTCAACCTGAAACGGGCGGGGGTCGATTTCCGCTAGCAGGTCGCCAGCGTTAACCTGTTGCCCTTCCTGAAAGTGTAGCGCCATCAATTGGCCGTTCACCCGGCTACGCAGCGTCACGGTATTGGCCGCCGTTACGGTGCCTAACCCGGACAGATAGTAGGGCACAGAAGCGGATTGCGTCAGCGCTGCTTGCACGGGGGCCAGCGTGCGCATCGCGGCGCGGCGTCCGCCACTGATGTTGCTTCCCGAATGTGGCGTACGGGCGGTGTGCTGTTCACTGGTGCCAGAGGCGGTACGCGGCGTCTGGCTAAAATGACGCCAGACCAGTACAGCAATAGCGATAACGGCGGCAAGTATCAGCAGGCCTCGGATACGTTTGGCATTCATAGTGATAGATTACTCTCTCCAGGTTGCGCAGGAAGCACGATCTACCCGTCATACTTCAGGCTGCATATGCGTTGGCTGTCATACTCAGCGCGTTATTGTACCAATGGCCTAATGCTGGTCACTTAAGCATGAATTGAGGAGAAACACGGTGATAAGGTTCCAGCCGGGATGCCTCACACCGTGGTTGCTCCGGTATCTCGATCTTTACACGATCGATATTACTCAATGGTTGCATTTTACTAGTTTAAACAGTGGATGCCGGACAAAAATGAAGGAAATATGGAAGATATGTCAGGGTTTGTAGGAAAACAATCCGGCAGCGTGAGGCTGCCGGATTGGGATAAAACGCTAGAACACGATGAAGGGTTACAGCACCAGACCGGCAATAGCGGCAGAAAGGATACTTACCAGCGTGGAACCGTAAACCAGTTTCAGACCAAAACGGGAAACCACGTTGCCCTGTTGCTCGTTCAGGCCTTTAATCGCGCCAGCGATAATCCCGATGGACGAAAAGTTAGCGAAGGAGACCAGGAATACAGACAAAATACCCACGCTGCGTGGAGACAGTTCGCCGGCCACTTTTTGCAGTTCCAACATCGCGACAAACTCGTTAGAAACCAGTTTGGTCGCCATGATGCTGCCAACCTGTAGGGCTTCGTCAGATGGAATACCCATGATCCAGGCGAACGGGTAGAACGCGTAGCCGAGGACTTCCTGGAAGCTAATGCCAAAAATGGCGCTGAATATCGCGTTGACCGCAGCAATCAGTGCAATGAAACCGATTAACATCGCGGCAACGATAACGGCAACTTTAAAGCCCGCCAGAATGTATTCGCCCAGCATTTCAAAGAAGCTCTGATTTTCATGAAGATTACCCAACTGCAATTCCGGCTCTTCACCAACTTTATAGGGGTTAATCAGCGACAGCACGATGAAGGTACTGAACATGTTCAGAATCAGTGCCGCAACGACGAATTTGGCATCCAGCATAGACATGTACGCCCCGACGATGGACATCGAAACGGTCGACATGGCGGTCGCGGACATGGTGTACATGCGTTTTTCGGACATCTTGCCCAAAATATCTTTATAGGCAATGAAGTTTTCGGACTGGCCGAGAATCAGTGAACTGACCGCGTTAAAGGATTCCAGTTTGCCCATGCCATTCACTTTGGACAGGAGCGTACCAATGGCGCGGATGATGATCGGTAGCACTCTAATATGTTGCAGGATACCGATCAGCGCGGAAATGAAGACGATAGGGCAGAGCACTTTGAAGAAGAAGGAAATCAGGTTCTTCTCACTATTCACCATGTCACCGAATACGAAGTCCGTCCCCTGGCCTGCAAATCCGAGTAATTTGTCGAATACCGCTGCGAACCCTTTGACAACACCCAAACCAATGTTTGAGTACAGGAAGAAGTAAGCAAGCAGAATTTCGATGACGAGTAGTTGAATAATAAAACGAATGCGAATGCTTTTACGATCGCGGCAGACAAGCAGCGCCAGCGCCGTAACAACAACCAGCGCCAGAATAAATTGCGCGATATGGGACAAGGACATGTGTGCTCCAAATATGAGGCAGGCCAAATTTTCCACGTCATTTTATGTAACGCGTGCATTAAAAATGAGAGGAAGAACGCAAAAAAACAATTATACCTTGGGATTTTATCTAAACTAAATGCCATATCTCGTTATTAGCACTTTTCTATTCATTCATTATTCTTATCCCACACAGAAAGTGGCATTGCCCTACTGTCGGTTACAAGTAGGCGGTTTTTTTCATGATGTTTTCTGCATGATTCAAAAGGAGAGTGATTATGTCAGTATCAAATACCACACGTGAGCTTGGCGGTTCTGGGATCGTGGTTCCGCCTTTGTCTTTCGGCGGTAATGTCTTTGGCTGGACGGTTGACGAATCGACGTCGTTCAGCCTGCTGGATGCGCTGCTGGCGCATCGGTTGAATTTCATTGATACCGCAGATGTGTACTCGCGCTGGGCGCCTGGTAATCAGGGCGGTGAGTCTGAAACCATTATTGGCAAGTGGCTGAAAAAAGGTGGCCAACGCGACAAGGTTATTATCGCGACTAAGGTGGGTATGGATTTGGGGGATGCCAAGAAAGGACTGTCTCCCCGTTATATTCGTCAGGCGGTTGAAGCTTCATTACAGCGTTTACAAACAGACTATATCGATCTCTATCAGGCACACACGGACGACAAAGATACGCCGTTGGAAGAAACGCTGGCTGCGTTTGATGCGTTGATTAAAGAAGGGAAAGTACGCGCGATTGGCGCGTCTAACTACAGCGCGACACGTCTGGCTGAGGCGTTGAAAATCAGTAAAGCCAATCATCTGGCGCGGTATGAAACGTTGCAACCGGAATACAATTTGTATGATCGGCAGGGCTATGAAGCCGCGCTAGAGCCGTTGGTACGTGAGCAGGGGATTGGCGTGATTAGCTACTATTCTCTGGCTAGCGGGTTTCTGTCAGGTAAGTATCGTCAGCCGAAGGATGCGTCGAAAAGTGCGCGCGGGCAGGGCGTCGTAGAAAAATACCTGAACGAGCGCGGCCGCACGATTTTGGAAGCGTTGGATAGCGTGGCGAATGCGCATCAGACGACGCCATCGCAAGTCGCCTTGGCATGGCTGATCGCCCGCCCGAGCATCACGGCACCGATTGCCAGTGCGACGTCGCTGGAGCAGGTTGCCGAATTGGCGGGCGCCACGCGGCTGGTACTGCCAGCAGAAGATATCGAACTGCTGGATCGTGCGAGTCGCTATTAGGAAATTGCTACCTTTGCAGCGGTATTTTCGTTGCATTTTTATGCGGGCGTGAAGATAGTTTCGTGCGCCACAAATGTCGTGGCTTATGATGATCTTGTTGTTATCCGGCGTAAAAAATTATGCATCGGTAGGCTTGACCGCCGAGTGAGCGGCATGGATGCCGCGAAAGCCAGTGCCGCGTCGGGAACGCGTCACTGGCGGCTCGATTAGCGGGCATGAATACCGATGGAACCGCGTAGCGGCATAATTTCCGCCAAAAGCCTAGGGGTCACGGGGCGAGCGGCGTTTGAGCCGTCCCGTGTCGGGCGCGTGCTACGTGGTAGCATGAAAATGACGGTACTATCGCGCACGAAACTGCCTCAATAGTGGCATAAAAATGCGACTAAGTTAAAACCGCTACCGTGCTTCTGCACCATCATCCTCAAACCAGGCGGCCAGTTCGCGGCGTAGGTTATCCGACTGTGTGCCGAAAATGGCCTGCACCTGATGGCCGACGATGATCACACCGATGGCACCTAATTTTTGCAGGCTGTCGCTGTTGACTAACCGCAGGCTGTGCACCTCGACCCGCAGACGGGTGATGCAGGCATCCAGACTGACGATATTTTCTTTGCCGCCAAAGGCGTTTACCAACTGCTGTAAATTCTCTTTATCTAGCGGTGAAGCGATTTCAATCTCGGTAATTTGCTTACCCAACATTGACGCGAACAATTTCCGAAAATTGTGAATCTTGCCCATCGTAGTCACCTCTTCGTTTGTTTATCAGCGTGCGTATACCTGTCATACTTCAAGTTGCATGTGCGTTGGCCACGTTCAGTCACCCGAATCACTTACCTGAGTAAGCTCATCGGGATTCCCTCTCTTGCCGCCTTCCTGAAACTCGAATTATTTAGGGTATATCATAATGCCGCTCACGTAGGATTACTGTTAGGCGACACACGGTGATGAGGTTTTGTCGGAACACCTATCACCGTGACTGCCCCTGTCTTGTGATGCTTAACCAGTAAGCAGGCGTAGTTACTGCAACGCGCGGCGTAGGATCTGGCAGCCATAGCCTGACAGGTCGATAGACCCTGAAAGCGTGCTGCCAGTGGTCATTTCTTCGTAGGCGGCAGGCAGCGTGACCTGCTGCGCCGTTGCCGTGTAGTTCTGTACGAAGATAAACTCACTTTCCCCGTCATCGCGACGATGAGCGACAATCCCGTAAGGCAAGTCGGTCGGCAGCGCACGCGGTAGATCCAACGTCTGTATCAGCGTGGTGAAGAAATCCCGTTGGAAAGCGAGGTCGTTGCGTGAGGCGATGTAATAAGCCTTACCTTTGCCGTAATCATTGACCGTAACGGCTGGACGCCCGGCATAGAAATCGCTGTCATAGGTCGCCAACGCTCGCGCCCCCTCGAGGTGAATCAGCTCGCACAGGTGCGTGACTTGATACGGGCCGACCAGACGCTGCTCGTTACCATTCAGGCCGCTGATGCTGTTGCTTTCATGATCGTACAGTCCGTCGATCTCCTCTGCCCAGATGCCCATGATCGGGCGAAGCGGGCCGGGGAAGCCATTCAAATGACACAGGTCGGTTTCGTTGACGACGCCAGACCAGTAGGTCGTGACGAAACGGCCGCCTTGTTTGACGAAAGCATCGACGCGTTCGGCAAAGCCATCGCGTACCATGTAGAGCATGGGGGCAATCACAAGCTGATAGCCGCTGAGATCGACATCAGCGTTGATGATATCTACCGCGACGCCCTGTTCCCAGAACGTACGATAATGCTCGGTGACGGTTTTTTCATAGAACAGCCCCGCGTTGCGCGGCCCTTGGGCGTTATCCATCGCCCAACGGCTTTCCCAGTCGAAAATGATGGCGACGTTAGCATCCACCCGACTGCCTGCTACGGGCGCGAGTTTACTGAGTATGTCACCCAACTCCTGTACTTCTCGTCCGACGCGGGTATCAATATGCCCGACATGATCGACCACGGCGCCGTGGAATTTCTCAACGGAACCGCGGCTCTTACGCCACTGGAAATACTGCACGGAGTCTGACCCGTGCGCAATGGCCTGAAGTGAAGACAGGATATGCATGCCCGGCTTTTTCAGCTTGCTGATCGGCTGCCAGTTGGTCAGGCTCGGCGTGGATTCCATCAGGTAGAAGGGCTTCCCGCCTTTCAGCGTACGCATCAGGTCGTGATACATCGCGGTATAGGCACCCAGCGTGCAGTCATCTTCCGCGTTATGCCACAGCGGGTAGCTGTCCCAGGAAATGAAGTCGATCACCTTCGCCAACTGCCAGTAGTCGTAATCATAGAAGTATTCCATGAAGTTCGTCGTGGTTGGCAGAGACGGGTTTTCGGCTTTGAGTGGCGCAATTTCTGCGGCACAGAAATCACTAACCTGTGAAGTATTAAAACGTTTCCAGTCCAGATTCAGGCCGTGAATGGAGACTTCACCGATGGGGGATGGCGGTTCCAACTGCGACCAGTCGGTGTAAGTGTGGCTCCAGAAGGTGCTCCACCATGCTTTATTCAACGCATCTATCGTGCCGTAGCGGGATTTTAGCCAGCTCTGGAAGGTGCTACGGCAGGTATCGCAGTGGCACTCGCCGCCGTATTCATTGGAAATATGCCAACCAATCACCGCAGGATGGTGTGAGTAGCGCCTTGCTAGTTTGGTGTTGATTTGTCTAACTTTTTCACGATAGTTCGGCGAACTCAGGCAGTGATTGTGGCGACCACCGTGCAGCGCCCGTACGCGGTTGCTACCCACGCGCAGCACGTCTGGGTATTTCTGCGACAGCCAGGCCGGACGTGCCCCGCTGGGCGTTGCCAGAAAAACGAAAATACCGTTGGCATACAGCGTGTCGAGGATGCTGTCCAACCAGCCGAATTCGTAGCGGCCTTCTTCCGGTTCAAGCCCGGACCAACTGAAAATCCCCACGGACATGACATTGCACTGGGTCTGCTTCATCATTTTAATGTCTTTTTCCAGTACCTCTGGGCTATCCAGCCATTGGTCAGGGTTATAGTCAGCACCGTGCAGCAGAACAGGGACTTTGCTGCTTAGCGGGGGGAATTTGAACATCGTTCTCTCCTAAACGGGTTGTCAACGTGTTGAATTCGGTTTACGGATTAAATGCTTTGATGGAAGGCAGGACGTTGCCTTTGCAGTCGAACAGCGCCTGATTTTCCCGTGCATTGCCTTCCTTCCATTCGTCGTTGTTGTATTTCATACCGGCTTTCGTCGCCCAGGTTGCGCCGGGGGTCGGCAGCCAGATCGGCTCCCAATAGAAGATGCCTTTGCCGCGCTGATTGGGAACATTAATGATGCTTTGCATCAGATCGTGCAGGTAGTTGGCCTGACCCTGAACGGAAGCCGGATAGCCACCCGCATCTTGCTCTTTTTGCTGGAAGCTGTTTTCCGCGTTATCGCAGTTTTCCAACGTATAGGCGTAGGCGGCCTCCACCACGATGATGTCTTTATTGTAGCGTTTGGTGACGTCGTTCATGTTGTACTGCAACGCGCTGATGGAGCCGTTCCAGTAGGTGTAGAACGAGGCACCGATGACATCGAACGGGACATTGCGTTTGACGATTTCATCGAACCACCAGATAAAGGTGTCGTTTTTGGTGCCTTCTGCCAGATGCAGCATGATCTTGACGTTATTCGCGCCCTGTACGTCCTTAACGCCCTGAATACCGGCGTTCAGCAGCGCCGCGAGGCGATCGAATTCGCCGCCACCCTGACCCCAGCTTTTTCCTTCCGGCCACAGCATCCCACCGTTTAGTTCGTTACCGATCTGCACCATATCCGGCATAACGCCTGCTTTCTGGAATTCACTAATGGTGGTTTTGGTGTAGTCATGTACGGCCGTTGTGAGCTGCGCTATATTCAGGCCAGACCAGGCTTTAGGCTTATTTTGGTGAGCCGGGTCGGTCCAGAAATCGCTGTAGTGGAAATCCAGCAGCACTTTCATATCGTTCGCTTTGGCACGTTTAGCCAGCGCCAGCGTGGTCGCCAGATCGTTGTTACCGCCGCCGTAGGCGTTGCCCGCCGCATCTTTCGGATCGTTCCAGATACGCAGCCGGATGTAGTTAATCCCGTTCTCTTTCAGAATCAGCATGGCGTCTTTCTGTTTGCCATGTTCGTCATAAAATTTTCCGCCGTGCTTTTCCACCTCGTTCAGCATGGAAATATCCGCGCCCTTAATGAAGTCGGCAGGGACGTTCGTCAACTTATTGATTGTCACATTCTCAGCAGCATACAGGGCCTGCGGCAGGGAAAAGGTCAGCAGGCCAGTTGCGAGCATGGCAGCCATCAGTACGCGTTTTTTCATTTTCATTTTACGTTCCTGGAGTTGTACAGATGTTGAATAATTACCCTTTGGTTCCGCCCGACGTCAGGCCGGAGACAAAGTACTTTTGCAAGGAAAGATAAAGAATGGCGACCGGCACCGCGATCAGCACGGCTCCAGCGGCGTAGGTGGTATAGCTCGCCCCCATTTTCTGCGCGACCAGGTTGTAAAGCCCGATGGGGAGCGTGTACTGATCTGGCGTACGCAGAATGGTGCTGGAGAGAATGAAGTCGCCCAGCGGACCGGTAAACGAGAACAGGGCAATCACCGCGATGATCGGCTTGGACAGCGGCATAATGATCTCGATAAAGATGCGGAAGTTGCCCGCGCCGTCCATTCGTGCTGACTCATCCAGATCTTTCGGAATGGCATCCAGATAGCCTTTCATCAGGTAGGTATTCATCGGGATCATGCCGCCGACGTAAACCAGCACCAGCGCAATATGGCTGTTCACCAGCCCCAGCATCTGTGCCAGTACGAAGATGGCGATCAGTGCGGAGAACTGTGGGATCATCTGCAACAGCAGAAACAGCATCAACCCGTTCTGCCGACCGCGAAAGCGGAAGCGGGAGAAGGAATACGCGGTGAAACTGACGCTGATGAGCGTCAGAATCATGGTCAGGAAGCTGATTTTCATCGAGTTCCAGTACCAGGCAGCGTAATCAATCTGGCCGTTAAACAGCTCCTCATAGTGAATGAAGGAGAAGTTATCCGGAATGATTGACGTGTTGAGCAGGCTGCTGCCGGGATTCAACGACGCGCCTACCGTCCAGATCAGTGGATAAATAATGATGACGGCCACTATCGTCAGCAGCAGGTAGGTCAGGCCGAGTTTGATAAAATTCTGGCGTTTTACGCTGTGTTTTTTCATCTGCGCGCTTTCCTATGCCATGTTGTCTTGTTTAAAGGAATTGGTTGCGCGGAACTGCCACAGCGCGATTCCCACGACAAAAATTGACAGCAAAATGGTGATGCTGGCTGCAATCGCATATTGGGAAGAAGACATGGTCAGTTTATAAATCCAGGACACCAGAATATCCGTCCCGCCCGCGTTAGAGCCGATCACCGCCGGTCCGCCGTTGTTGAACAGATAGATGATGTTGAAATTATTAAAGTTGAACGTGTACTGCGTGATGATGATCGGCGCGATGGAGTAGAGCACCAACGGCAGTGTGATGGTGGTCAGCTTGTACCAACTGCTCGCTCCGTCAATGGTTGCGGCTTCGTACAAATCATCAGGAATCGCCTGCAAGACGCCGGTGGTCATGGCGAACACAAACGGAAAGCCTAACCACGTTTGCATCAGGATCAGCGCAGTTTTGGTCCAGAACGGATCGGTCATCCACGCTTTGGGTTCAATCCCCAGTGCGGCCAAAATGCCGTTATTAATTACGCCAAACGTTTCGTTAAACATCCCTGCGAAGACCAGAATGGTGACGAAGCCCGGTACTGCCCACGGCAAGATCAGGATAGTGCGGATAAGCGGCTTGAAGCGCAGGCCTTTCTGGTTCACCAGAATTGCCAACAGGATGCCCACGGCGCACTGAAGCGTGGTCGCAATCAGCGTCCAAATAACCGTCCATTGCAGTACGTCAAAGAACGTCGAGCGCCAGAGGTCGAGCCGGAAGATGTTGATAAAGTTCTTCATCCCGACCCAGTCGACCAGCCTGGCGGGCGGCGTGTGGTAGAGGTCGTAATTGGTAAAGGCGATGGAAAAGCCGAAAATAATCGGGAACACCACGACAAACACCAGCAAAATAAAACCGGGCGTGATCATCAGATAAGGGAAGCCTTCGCTCAGCAGCATCTGATATTGCTTCTTTACACTGTTCAGCGGCAGGCCTTTATCGCGTCGAGTGCCGCACACATAGGCATCACGCAGGCAGCAATAGTAAACACCGACGCCAAAGGCGGCGACAATCAGGCTGATAATGCCTTTTGCCAGCAGAAAAATAGAGTGATCGCGCGGCAGCTCGGTGCCCAGCGTAATCAGCCCCCAGGTGCCGTCTCGCAGGACATCATGGAATATGCTGATAAAGCAGACCATGATGATAAAGAAAAACGCGCCTTTGACGATCTGGCGGTTATAAATCTGCCCAAGGCCGGGGACGATCGCCAGCAATAGCGCCGTTCTGGCATGGCGACGTCCTCTTTCTTGTGGCGTAAGGCCGCTGGCGTTGACGGTCACATCTACCTCCATTTTCTTAAAAACATGGGTGCCCCACATCCCGAACGTTTTCAGGGATAAACGAGGGGCCCCATGACCCACGATGGTGCGGTGGTTTACTGGTTACTGTGGTTAGCTTCGATCTGCATTTTTATGACTTTCACGGCGGATTCCAGCGCCGCTTTGGTGTCCTGCTTACCGGTCACGCTCAGTTGCAGCGCGCTGTTGGCTGGCGTCCAGACTTCCTGCATTTCCGGTACGCTCGGCATAGGGACGGCGTAGCCAGACTGGATTGCGACAGCGCGGGATTTCTCGTCGTCCTTAATCAGCGGATCGTCAATCAGTGCGGCGATAGGGGGAATTTCACCGGTCAGTTGGAAGCGGACTTTGGCGTATTCCGGCTGATTGATAAACTCAATGAATTTCTGCGCTAGCGCTTTGTTTTTGGAATAGGTGGAGATGCTGTAGCCTTTCACGCCCAGCAGCGAACGTGGATGCTCGCCGTTTGGCAGCAGCGGCAGTGGCGCTACGCCATAGTTTACGCCCGCATTTTTATATGGCTGGAACGCCCACGGGCCGGTAATCACCGCCGCGGCCTTTTTCTCGGTAAACAGGGAATCGATGGCGTTAGCGCCGGTTTCACCGACGATGCCGGGTGGGAACAGGCCATCGGCGTAGAATTTCTTGATGTAGTTGACGGCATCGATAGTGGTTTGTTTATCCAGGCCGATGTCTTTTACATTCGGAGAACCGTTGCTGTTCTGTCCGAAGATGTAACCCCTCATTCCGGCGATGACGCTGTAGGCGTAATAAATTTCATCAAATTTCGCCAGCAGGCCGTAGCGGCCTTCTGCACGTTGTTGTTTGGAGAACGCGAACAGGTCGTCGAATTTTTCCGGCGGCTGTGGCATCAGATCTTTGTTGTACACCAGCACGGTAGTTTCAACGGCTTTCGGTACGCCGTACAGCTTCCCGTTGTAGGTCTGAGCTTCCAAAGCGGGCTTGGTGAAGCTCGACAGGAAGGTCTGGTCCAGTTTCAGTTCGCTAATCAACCCCTGAACGACGGCGGTGCCTACCTGATCGTGCGGCATCACAATGACGTCCGGGCCGATGCCCGCCGGGCCGTCCAGACGGAGTTTCTCAATCTGCTGAGCGTAAGGCGTTTCCAGCACGTTGATTTTGACATTGTTCTGTTTTTCAAAGGCTTTGATCGCATCGGCGATACCGTCGGATTTCTTGATATCTTCCCATACCAGAAGCTCTTTATCGGCTGCCAGCGCTGATTTGCTGAGCACGCCAGTGATACCCAGTGAAATCATAATGACGGTGGTCAGTGTTTTCATTTTCATCATTGGTCCTCAAAGCCCTGGTGGGCCCATCATGGTCGGAAATCGCCGCGTACTGTTTTCTTTTGCCATTTTTGCCGCCTTGTGCGGTGCGGGTGTAACGTTACACCGCACGCAGTACAAAACAGGAAAGGGGGCTCTGACTGTACACGCTGTCTGGTCGTCGTCTCTGTGTGTGGCGGTTGGCGCTTTATTACGCATTTTCCACAATGTAGGGTAACGGTTACACCCGTTGCGATTACATTAAGCAGAGTGCGCCACGTCTGCCAGCGAAACATGTAAAGGCTGTGATCTCATGCACAAAAGTAACCCCCTGTTTGTGCAAACGGTTACACCATGCTGTTATATTGAGATTATGACCAGCGTGCAGGTCAGCCAGGGCGGATGTAGACACATCTGGAAGGGCTGCCGGGCCCTTTCGAGTCGGTGAGCACCAGGCCATCTCGACTCAGCGCTTATATACTGAAAAGTAAAATTATCAAGAGGTTACCGTTATGGCGTCTATCCAATTGGATAAAGTGAGTAAGCATTTTGGCAAAACGATTACGCTTCACGATGTGAATCTGACGATTGCAGATGGAGAGTTCGCTGTTTTTGTCGGCCCGTCTGGCTGTGGTAAGTCGACATTGCTGAGAATGATTGCCGGTCTGGAAGACGTCACAGACGGTGAAATCATGATTGATGATGCGGTGGTAAATGATGTTGCCCCCGCACACCGTGGCGTTGCCATGGTGTTTCAATCTTATGCATTGTATCCGCACATGACCGTCGCTGAGAATATGGGCTATGGCCTGCGCGTGAATGGCGTACCGAAAGACCAGATTAAGCACCAGATAGAGATGGTGGCGAAGACGCTGCAACTGTCTCATCTGCTGGAGCGCAAGCCGAAAGAGCTGTCCGGCGGCCAGCGCCAGCGCGTGGCGATCGGGCGCGCCATCGTGCGTAATCCAAAAGTGTTCCTGTTTGATGAACCCCTGTCGAACCTGGATGCAGAACTGCGCGTGGATATGCGGCTGCACATTGCCAAGCTGCATCAGGAATTAAAAACGACGATGATCTACGTGACGCACGATCAGGTCGAGGCCATGACGCTGGCTGATAAAATCGTGGTCATGAATTACGGCAAAGTCGAGCAGGTTGGATCGCCGATGGCGCTTTATTATCATCCGGTTAACCAGTTTGTCGCGGGCTTTATCGGTTCGCCGAAAATGAACTTCCTGCCTGCGCAGGTGATCGACTGGACGCCGGAGAGCCTGACGGTGAATATTGCCGAACAGCTACAGCTTGAGTTACCGATTCGTACTGAAGACCTGAGCGTTGGCAGCACAGTAACGTTGGGACTGCGTCCGGAACATGTGTCGCCGGAAGGAGAAGGGATTCGCCTGTCATTCGGCTGTGAGGTCGTCGAGCGTTTAGGTAACAGCACCTATCTGTTCGGCCAATGCTGCGGCATCGATAACTTCAAACTGCTGCTGCCGGGCGACAGTGCCTTCAAGCCGTATGAACATATTGATGTTTTCTTCTCGCCCAATAACTGCCTGGTGTTCAACGCTGATGGCCTGCGTATCAGTGAGTAGTTAAGCGACTGTATCGCTGAATCTCAATAGCCAAAATCCTTTCTAAACATAAACAGCGCCCTTTGCGGGCGCTGGCTTTGCTGCCGCTGTCTACGGCCTATTGTCGAAACTGTTCTTCTTTATGCTGATACGGTGTAAGTGTTTCGTGCGTGTTAGGCATCTTATTTCTCTGTAACATCGTTACACGCCCGACAAGGCGCGCTCAATCGCCGCAGCGCCTTGACCACTGGCTTTTCGGCGTGATTCGCGCCGCTTCGCGATGCCTTCGGTGTTCATGCTCGCTATTCGGACCGTCTGCGACGCGCTCCCGACGCGGCGCAGACTTTCGCGGCGTCCATGCCGCTCATCCGGCGATCATGTTCACCTCAGCGCGATTTTTTACGCCGATGTAAGAAAAACAGTGAGTGCGTAGATATCAGAAACGGAAAAAGGCTTTCCGTAGAAAGCCTTTTGGGAAATGCCCGGCGGGAATGATGAGCCCGCCGGGCTGAGGGTTAGAGCCGTATTACCACCAGGCTTCTGCCTGAATACCAAAATTCACTGAATTGCTGCGATCGTCGTTGAAGCGGTTTTTGTTTTCATTTCCACCGTTCAGGTAAGAAACGAAGAAGCGTAGCTCCGGACGTGTCAACATCGGAATATCGGCGCTGAAGGCGTGGGCCAGCGTGTATTTTTGGCCGCTGTATTTGCTGTCCGTACCGCTCGTCCAGCTATCTTTTTTCTGATAGGCACCCGCTTCCAGATAGGTTTTCTGGTTTTTGGTCCAGGCATACTGGCCACGACCTACCGCAGACAATAATTCCGTGCTGTCGCGCCAGCGGCTGATTTCATCGGCTTTACCGTAGGTTAGAACATGGCTAAGAGAAATAGCATCGGTGATCGGCAGGTCACCGGTTTGAATGACGCGGTAGCCTTTGGCGCTGCCATTGATGCTCCAGACGTCATACCAGCCGCCGCCCTGATCGACCATGTTGTGCGCCAGCCCTTTGTCGGCATATTGCAGCACCAGTTTCTGGTTGGACTTGAGGCCAGAGAAGTAGTGGCTGAGTTCGCCCGTAATCATCATCGAGTTTTTAGGATCGAATTTCTGGCCTTCCGCGAGGAAGATATTTTTCTGTGTGTCCGCTTCATTCGGCATTGCGTAGGAGATACCAAACTCGGTCCACGCGCCGTCCCACGGCTTCCAGCCCGCATAGCGTGCATCCAGATAGTTAATGTTCAGGTCGTTGTAGGTATCTTCTCTGGAAGAGCACTCTTGACTGCTCAAGCTGTTGCTACAGTCGACGTCCATGTTTTCGGCATCGGCGCGGATCCAGGCAAACGAGAACGCGCCTTCACCGGCTTTGACGTTTTCGATCCCGGCACCTGCACCGGAAATGTTCCAGTATTTGGTATCGATGATGTGTAAGTCATGGCGCTGATAGTAGCGTTTCCCCGCCCAGACCGTGGCATCCGGCAACCCAGGCACAAAGCCTTTTGCCTGAAGGTTTAACTGGCGCAGACCAAATAGGGCATCGTCATCTTTTGTGGTTTCGTTATCGTTTGAACCGTTAGATTCCATTGAAATCATGCTGTCGAAGTAAAACGTTTTCCCATTTTCGTTATAAAGCTGCTGCCCTAACTGGATTTCGCCGTAGGTGTCATCCTCGTTACCCAATCTTCCCACATAGTTTTTATCGGCAGTCTGTTGTTTCCCGTGGTTTGATGCACCCACACCAGAGCGGAAGTATCCTGAAAAATCAACAGAATAAGAAGGGTTTGCCAGCATTGTCAAACTTAGCGCAATGGATGTCGTCAGCAGTTTTCTTTTCATAATATACCTTTCGCTTATTCGGGTAAGAATGTGGATGTTCAAATAACATGACGTGAACGGAGGTAAAGCGTTTCCACTCATGGCGAAGGATTATGGGGGAATAAACGGGTGTTTGACATGATTGTTCTCACAAAATACAAAAGAGTTACACCAAAATTTACACTGACTTAACGATGTTACAGGCTGTATTTTGCGTATTTATTAGTTTTTCGTGATGTTATTCGCTATGTAATGGTGTGTAACTGGTTACACGTTTTGTCTGTACGCCTCAAATTCAGCATAAAATTTTTTTATAGCAGAATTGGAAACGTGGCATAAAAGGGGGTGCGCGATGTTGAGTAGGAAACGTTTTTGGAAAAAGAGACAAGGGCCTGATGAAAGGAAATAGAAAGCAAGGGGAAGATTCAGAAGCTCGGCTTGCCTGATGCGAATGAATACGGCATCAGGCAAGCGGCGTGCATAGGTGTGGATAAAAAAGTGTCTACTTCTTACGGGCTGGGGGACTGACAGAATGGCGGCGTACCAGCGTCGGGCTAAACATATTCGTGGTTTCGCTAAGCTGCTTACCGTGGGACAGCGCGATGGCTAATTCTGCTGCCTGAATAGCCATCGCGGAAACTGGATAGTGCACGGTTGTCAAGCGAGGACGAAGGTAGCGCGCTATCAATACGTCATCAAACCCGACCACCGACATATCCTGCGGTACGCTAATGCTGTTGTCGCTCAGGACGGAAAGGGCGCCGGCGGCCATGGAATCGTTGTAGCACACCACCGCCGTCATATTGCCGCCTCGACTCAGGAGTTCCATCATGGCAGATTCGCCGCCCACTTCGTCCGGCGAGGCGCGCGCAATGAGACGTTCATCCCGTGGGATGCCGTGTTCTTGCAGCGCATCCATATAACCTTGCAGACGATCGACGGAATCGGAAATTTGGTGGTTAGAACAAAGGAAACCGATCTTTTGGTGCCCTTCTTGAATTAAATGACGCGTTGCCAGCCAGGAACCATAGCGGTCATCGAGTGCAACACACCGGCTTTCATAGCCGGGTAATGTACGGTTGATGAGCACCATATCAGGAATGTGACTCATCAAGGCGGCCAGCTCTTCATCCGAGAGCATTTTGGCGTGCACGATCAGTCCCGCACAGCGGTGACGAATCAACTGCTCAATAGCTTTCTTTTCCTGTTCGGCATTGTGATAGCCGTTGCCAATCAGCAGGAAATTGCCGGTTGCCTGAGCAATGTGTTCGACAGATTTAACCATCGTCCCAAAAAAGGGATCGGATACATCCGCAACAACCAGTCCCATGGTTTCTGCACTCTGGTGCGCGAGCGCTCTGGCATTGGCGTTCGGATGATATTGCAGTTCCGCCATGGCCTTGTGTACGGCTTCCCTTGAGGCGGCACTGGCTTTAGGCGAATTATTAATTACACGCGAAACCGTAGCGACTGATACACCTGATAGACGAGCGACATCCTTTATTGTGGCCATTGGCATTCCTGAACGATCAAATGTGTTATCCCCGCCATACTTCAGGCTCTATAGCTTTAAGCCTTCCAGCAAGCCGAATATGTAGGGTATTAAGGCGAGTCGTCGCCTAATGCACAAGTTAAAAGAAAAAATCGATGACTTATATTTATAAATGTACAGGTTTTTGGGTGATGTTATCTATCCGACCTCCTTGACTTTTTGATCCAGACCGTACTTATGTGATCGCTATCAACAATCATCGCTCATTTCTCTCTTCCAAAATCCCAGTCTCAGGTTTAAATTTAGGGTAATCGATTACACATTTATAATGGCTAAACGATAGCGGACTATCGATATTTGGCAATATCACAGCCACTTTATCCATAAAGTATAGTGAAACTGATTACATTTCTGGGTCTTTCTGGCTGTATTTGCAGACTGATCGAATGCCTCTTCCAGGCCGCTGACGGGCTGTTAGCGCCATATAATTGGTCGCGGATGGTGACGCCATTGTACCGAATTTGTGTTTTGTATTGAGGAATAGCTTATGCAGTTTGAGCCAACTGAACATCCGCATCGTCGTTTTAATCCGCTGAAGGGCGAGTGGGTTCTGGTTTCTCCACACCGCGCAAAGCGCCCTTGGCAGGGCCAGCAGGATGAACCGGATCGTTCCACACCGCCATCTTACGATCCAACCTGTTACCTGTGCGCAGGCAATAAACGCATCACTGGCGATATCAACCCGCACTATCAGGGCACCTTTGTTTTTACGAATGACTTTTCGGCACTGATGGAGAACACACCGGATGCGCCGTCGGGTGATGACGAACTTTTCCGTGTTCAGCAAGCCCGTGGTGTCAGCCGCGTCATCTGTTTTTCTCCCGATCACAGTAAAAGTCTGCCGCAGCTTTCGTTGCCAGCGCTGAAAACGGTGATTGATACCTGGAGCGATCAAACTGAGGAACTGGGCAAGCGGTATCCGTGGGTTCAGGTTTTTGAGAATAAAGGGACGATGATGGGGTGTTCGAACCCCCATCCACATGGTCAAGTTTGGGCTAACGATTTTCTGCCGAACGAGGTACTGCGCGAGGACGATCAGCAGCGCGCCTATTTCTCCCGTCATGGTTCACCGATGCTGCTGGACTATGTTCGCCGCGAACAGACTGACGGCTCGCGCATTGTGGTGGAAACGGAGCACTGGTTAGCGGTTGTCCCTTATTGGGCGTCCTGGCCGTTTGAAACGCTGGTGCTGCCCACGTTCGCCGTACAGCGTTTGCCGCAATTGAATGATGTTCAGCGTGACGATTTGGCGCTGCTCCTGAAAAAACTGACCAGCCGTTACGACAACCTGTTCCAGTGCTCATTCCCTTATTCGATGGGGTGGCACGGCGCGCCGTTTAAGGACGGCGATATTGCGTACTGGCAACTGCATGCCCATTTTTATCCTCCGTTATTACGTTCCGCCAGCGTGCGCAAATTTATGGTCGGCTATGAAATGCTGGCTGAAGCACAGCGTGATCTGACGGCAGAGCAGGCCGCTGAACGTTTACGCAACGTGAGTGATATCCATTTTCGTGAACAAATTTGAGGTCATTTTATGAGCCGTATTGATTCTCTACGCCTGTTAACCGAGTCTGTTTTTGTACGATTATTTGGCTATGCGCCGCATGCCGCTATTCAGGCGCCTGGTCGGGTCAACCTGATTGGTGAACACACCGACTATAACGATGGGTTTGTCTTGCCGTGTGCTATCGATTACCAGACGGTGGTCAGCGCGGCGGTGCGTCAGGATGGCATCGTGCGGGTGGTGTCGGTGGATTTTGACAACCAGCAGGATGAATTCGATCTCGCCAAAGAGATTGTGCCTCATCCGGAATACACCTGGGCTAACTATATCCGCGGCACGGTGAAGTTTTTGCTGGCGCGCGGCCTGCCACTCAGCGGCATGGATATGGTGGTTTCCGGCAATGTGCCTTCTGGCGCAGGGCTAAGTTCATCGGCCTCGCTGGAAGTGGTCATCGGGCAAACGTTCAAAGAACTGAATAATCTCGACATCAGCCAACTGGATGTGGCGTTAAACGGGCAGCAGGCGGAAAACGATTTTGTCGGCTGTAGCTGCGGCATTATGGATCAGTTTATTTCCGCTCAGGGGCGCGCGGGGCAGGCGATGTTGATCGACTGCCGCTCTCTGGAAGGGCGAGTGGTGCGTATGCTCGACGGTGTTGACGTCCTGATTGTGAATTCCAATGTGCGTCGTGGGCTGGTGGACAGCGAATACAACACGCGTCGCCAGCAGTGTGAAGCGGCGGCGCGTCATTTTAACGTCAAGGCGCTGCGTGATGTTTCACTGTCGCAGTTTGAAGCGGGAATCGAAGGGCTGGATCCGATCGCGATCCGCCGTGCACGACACGTTATTACCGAGAATCGCCGCACGTTGGAAGCTGCCGATGCGCTGGCGCGTCAGGATGCACGCCGTTTGTTTACGCTGATGGCGGAATCCCATGTTTCCATGCGCGATGATTTTGAAATTACCGTGCCACCGATCGATACGCTGGTCGCGCTGATTCAAGATTATGTCGGTGAGCGGGGAGGTGTACGTATGACCGGCGGCGGTTTCGGTGGTTGTATTGTCGCCCTTATCCCCTCGGCGCTGACTGACGAAGTCAAACAGGTGATTGAACGTGAGTATCCGGCGCGCACCGGGCTTCAGCCGTCCATCTATCTGTGTCAGGCATCCGGCGGTGCCGGTCGCTTGAGCTAAGTTCTGGCTGGAGAGTCGTGAGCAAAAAGGGCTTTGATTAAAGCCCTTTTTATATGGCATATGTTTTACGTTGTATACGTTTAAGGCAGCAGGAACAGCGTGGCCAGCCCAAGGAAGATAAAGAAACCGCCAGTATCGGTGATGGCGGTAATCATTACGCTGGAACCGATGGCCGGATCGCGGCCGAGTTTCATCATGATTAGCGGGATCGCGACGCCCATTAGCGCGGCGAGCAGTAAATTCAGCAGAATAGCCAGCATCATGACACTCCCCATAGCGGCGCTGCCGTAGAGCAGAAAGGTCACTACGCCCATTATTGTGCCCCATATCACCCCGTTAACCAGCGCGACGCCGAGCTCTTTGAGCAGCAGGTATGATTTTTTACCGTGTTCAAGCTGATGCAGCGCCAGTGCACGCACAATCATGGTGATCGTCTGGTTGCCGGTATTGCCACCAATTCCGGCGACAATCGGCATCAGCGTCGCCAGCGCCACCAAATGAGATAAGGTGTTCTCAAACAGTCCAATGACCCGCGAGGCGATGAGCGCCGTACAAAGATTGACGGCCAGCCATGCCCAGCGATTGCGGAACGATTTATACACGGGAGCATAAACATCTTCAGAGGGCGTTAACCCCCCTGAACGCCGCAGATTACTGTCGCTTTCCCGGTTCACGACGTCGAGGATATCCTCAATCGTCAGGCGTCCCATGAGTTTTCCTTTGCTATCCACCACAGCGCTGGAGATTAAATCGTAACGCTCAAACGCCCCCGCGGCTTCTTCAACTTTATCTTCAGGTTGGAACCTCAGCGGCTGATCGTCCATGACGTCACTAACTTGTGTCTGAGGCGCGTGGAGCAGAATACTGGCCAGTGACAGTTCGCCAATCAACGTATTTTTGCGGTCGGTAACAAACAGTTTGTCGGTTGATTCGGGGATAGTTTTGCGATAGCGCAGGTAGCGCTGTACGGCTGCGAGCGTGACATCAGCTCGCACGGTGATGAGCTTGAAATCCATCATGTGGCCGAGGCAGTCTTCATCATAATTGATGGCGGCGCGTAACTGCGCGCGTTGTTTCGGCTCAAGCGAGGTCAGTATTCTGCCCAACAGGTGACGCGGAACGAGGCGAGAGATCTGGGCTTGCTCATCAACGTCCAGTATCCGAACGGCTCTCAGGATTTCTTTATCCTGCATATCGCCGATCAGGTCGTCGGAAATACTGTCGGAGGCCTCAATCAACACGCGACCGCGTTTCTCTATGGGGATCAGTCGCCAGAGCGCCAGACGTTCATCCTGCGGTAAAGACTCCAGCAAATCTGCAAGGTCAGCAGCATGCAGCCCGATGATAAGTTCGCTGATTTCTGCGGTTTGGTCGAGCAGGATGCTTTTTTCACGCAGCCCGATTTTGTTACTTAATACGGCGTTGTCGTTTAACGAGGTAGCATCGCGTTCTGTCACGCGCGGCTGTCGGTTGATGATGTCTTCAACCAGTTCCTTATTTTCCAACAGCAGAAGGGAGATGCGGCGCCGGAGGTCGGTAAGTTTTTTTACACTCGACATAATGTTTTATGCTCGATCTGTTTTTTATTCGTATTTTATTAAACGTAGCGCAAAATCAGTAGATTAAGAATAGGATTACTGGCGAATCGTAGTCTGAAAAGCAGGGCGATGGTGTCTTGACGGTGTCTGAGTTGGGTAAACGGCTGTATCTGGATTCTGCCACGTTGACACTGTTGCTCAAGTGTTTACAAACCGCAGAATTAGTGGTGCGTAACCGGGAACAGAAGATGAACGTCAGGTGCTGGTTGGATTAACTGAAGCGGGTCGAGCACTTCAGCAACAGACGCGAGCGATTTCTGAAAGCGTGTTTTGTGCGACGAAATGCATCTCGGACAGTTACAGACGATCAAAAAAGATTTAGAGACGCTGCGTAAGAGCCTGTTCGCGCATCTTTGACGATGTTAGCGGTTGCTTTACGCACCGCGAAATCAGTTAGCCTGCGGTGTCTTGATGACGTCGCTTTTTTATGACAGGCATGAGGACACAAAGGCAATAAGCCTGATGAAGAAAAGTAGAAATATGAAATGCAGGTTGGTTAAGCGCTACTCTTTCTGATTGACGAGTACGTTAGTGGGGAGCAGTAATTGTTCAGCACGCTGCTGCTGTTTGTCTTGATGGTGAATAAACGCGGTAATGGTGGAGTAAGCAAAGCGACTTAAAAGAATAATGAAGCTGATGAGCAAAACGGCACGGGCTATACGGGAGCCACTTCGTCGTGGGCGTATCGATAAGCGTCGTCTGTGGGTAAGCGTGGACATTACCAGTAAATCCTCTGTGAAAGCGAACATTCGCTGTTGTTTATTTAGGCACAAGCAGTGGGAGAGGTCAATCTGCCGCAGTGAAAAAGATGATGGCTGATTTGGTTTTCGCACGTTCGGTATAAAGAAAGAGAGGAAGGGTAAGCGCGAAGAGGTGAGAGCCTGAAGGGGGAAGAGAAAGGGGCACCAAAAACCCGCTCAAACCACAACGGATAAGCGGGTTGTGTGGTACAAAGGTATTACGCCGTGGTATTGACGTTACGCCCAATCGCCGAGTTTGCTGGCAGAGGTGGTAATGCCTGCAAAATGCCGGAAACGACGGCCTCTTGGCTGTCGAGCGCTTTTTTCATCACAAGCGCGCTGGCCTCACTGCTGGTACGCATGTTGCTGAGGTCGACCCTGTAAATAATTCTGTGTAATTGCCATCCGATTAAAGGTGGTCGCTCAG
>NZ_JBJXVK010000025.1:0-81026 GCF_046159765.1 Pectobacterium artocarpous | reverse complement strand
GCCCGGCGCTGTCGTTATACACCGGGGCACTAGTGTCCGGTTCCACATCGGGCGCGTCTGTCAGCAGCAACACCACCGTGGTATCGGATGATTTTCCCCCGGTGTCACGAACCTTGATAGTCAGGTCAACCCGTACTGGCGCTTCCGTGTTGGTATTAAGGTAAGTGACCTGCTGTAACACTTGATTGGCGGTAGCCTTATCCACATTGGCGCTAAACTCGATGGTCAGTGCACCATCCTGTGTCGAAAAAGTGGCAATGGTAGCCTTATCCTTCATGACCTTGCCATCTTCCAGACGCAACCCGGCTCCATTTTTAAAACCAAATTGGTCGTCTACCGACGCACCGTCAGCACGGTTTACTGTCAGCGTGATGCCTTTATAGTCCGTCTTTTGATCTGCATCGACATCAGCGAAACTTAGTCCTTCCGCGAAGGTCGCTGGGCCAGCAGTGGTGTAGGTGGCCTTAGGTAGGGCGGAAAGTATCGCTAACTCAGTACTACCGGAGCTGCGTCCGCTGTAAAGATTGAGCCCATCGGGGCTGACAGCAATGTGGTTGGTACGTGCTCCAGTATTTAACGCGCTGACATACGTTAAGGTACCAGTAAGGACATCTCGGCTGAATACCAGTACTGAGCCGCCACTCATCCCAACATAGAACGCGGTTCCATCTGACGAGAGTGCGAGCTCGCTTACCGAAATCGCATTACTGGGGGTGTAGCCGCGATTGTAGAGATCCAGCGTACCGACATAGGTCAAACTGCCGTCACTAGCATCACGCTTAAAAATAGAAACGGTGGCCTGCTGTCCAGAACCTACATAAACAAAGGAATCGTCAGACGAAATAGCAATATCTTGCAGATTGGCCAAATAACGATTATCGCTCGGGCGTGTTCCACTGTCTGGATCAGCGCTAATGCTGGCGTCGTTGATTGCGCCAACGTAGGTCAGAACGCCGGTTTGTGTATTGCGAGAAAGCACCGTGATCATACTGTTTCTGCTGTTGGCAATGTACACGGATTTGCCGTCGCCAGAGATCACTATGCCGCTTGGGATATTCATGCCGAGTGTTGCTGATCCACCTTGATACTCACCTAAATAGGTCAGAGCACCAGTATTCAAGTCGCGAGAGAATTGTGCCAACACCGATTTACCGGTACTGCCACCAACCGTCGTCAACCCATTGATAGTATAGAGTGATTTTCCATCGGCAGAAATCACGATTTCGGTAATCTGTGCGTCTAGCCCTGTGACATTCCCCACGCCTTGAGTTGCCACAATACCTGCGTAGGTGTACTGACCGGTGGCAGCATCATAGGTGAAGTGCACCAGTGAATAAACGGCAGCATTACCGCTGTGTCCGGCAACATACAGATCGTTACCATGCATCACCATGGTAGTGATACCGCTCAAGCCGTTGGCTTCAATGACAGTGGTATCGGGATTGTCACTTTCACCTTGAGTAAAAGTTTGCACCAGCGTTAATTCACCCGTCGCGCCGTTACGGCTGTATATACGCAAAGTGCTGGTACCGCCCGCATTAGCGCTATCGCTGCCACTAACTAGCAGGGTTTTGCCGTCGGAGGAAATTTCAATGTCGGTGACGTATTCCTTGTACCCACTCAGAGTGCCATTATTGTAGTAGAGCGTGGTATCAGGATCGGTGACGCTGTTTTGCCAGCCTGGAGCATTATTGATAGCCAGAACGATGGTAGCACTGATAGCAAGCTTCCCAGTGTCGTTACCTTCTCCCTCTACACCGCCATTATCGCGCAGGCTGGTCAGTGTGATGCTACGCTCGCCGGTGGTAGCCTGCGCGGTATCGTTAACATAGGCAATACCGTTGACCAATGTTTGTGCCGTAGCAGCATTCACCCCCGTTTCACTACTGATAAGTAGCGTGCCGCTGTTGTCGTTCAGAGTATAGGTGTACTGGTAGTTACCTGCAGTTCCGCTACTAGTTTTTGAGAGATCAATGCGGGTTCCGTCGATGATAATAAATTCATTGGTCGCATCCTGCACACCATCAATGCTTAGCGTCAATTCGATAATAGATTGACCTATTTCTCCCGTGCTGATGGCAGCATTACTGAATGGGTTTAGCACAGTACCATGAGTGTCATATATCTGGTTTTCAATGGCATTGGCTTCAAGCGTAGGTGCGGTATTATCGGTAATTAACACATCCAGCGTGACGGTCTGGCTGTCGGCTTTACCATCATTCGCATGCAGTGCCAGCTTGACCACGGTGCCATCCGTCACCGTGCCGTTATTGCGGTAGGTGAGTTGGTGCAGTGTGGCATTGGCATCGGCTTTACTGACCCCTGCCAGAAACGTGACGGTAAGTATCCCGGCGTTCTGGCTGAAGGTGGCAATTGCCGTATCACCGCTCATGATTGTCCCATCAATCAAGCGCAAGCCGTTGCCTTCAGCGACGCTAAACTGGTCGTCCGCTTGCGCACCTGCCGCACGGAGCAAGGTCAGCGTCATGCCACCGTAATCTCCGCGCCCCTCAGCCAGACGGTCATTGTTGGTATCAGAGAGCGTCAGCCCGTGTGCCAGCGTAATTTCCCCCCCGTTCAGCAACGTTTGAATGGAAGAATAACGGCTGACGCCGTTGCCGGATACCAGGATCGATTTACCATCAGTGGAAACAGCAATATCGCTGCCATTCGTGCTGCCAGCACTGCTGCCGGTCAACGTTAAACGGCCGCTCTCTGCCACAGCATAGACATTCACGGTCCCTGTAGTGGTCGCGGCATAAAGTTGAGTACCATCACTATTGAGGGTCAAGCTACCGATTTTATCGCTGACGACGGTGTTGATCAGTGTCAGCGTATTATCACTGCCTAACTGATAGATAGCGATATTGTCACTTGTCGGATCGCCCACGTACAGCAGTTTGCCATCTTTAGAAGTGGTCAGCGCATAATCGACAGCACTTTGCCCTTTCTTGGTAAGAATAATTCCGTCGAGTTGTTTCAATACCCCGGTAGCCGCATCACGTTGGTACACCTTTAATTCGTGAGGCGCGAGGGACGTACTGCCACTGTGAATCACATAAACATAGTCGCCAGCAGTGGCGATCATGCCATTACGGTGAGATTCCAGTGTTTGTATCCGTGTTAATGCCCCTTCAGTGTCGCGGTTGTAAACATACACTTCACGCCCATTATTACTGGTGGCATCCACGTAGACCTGTTTGCCGTCATCAGAAATCGCCAATCCACCGGTTGAGCCACCGCTTTTCAGCGCGATGGTGTCGACGTACGCCAACTCACCATTATTAACATTGACGCTCAGATGAATCAGGTTGCCGTTGCCCGCAACGGTATAAACGGACTTGCCATCGGCACTGACCACCAAGTGGTTGACCATGCCGAGATTATCGACCACCAAACGCTGCTGCTCGGTTAATCGACCCGTACTATCGACGGAAAAAACGGTAATCGTATTATTGGAACCTGCGGCATAAACATGGCTACCATCGGTGGAATAGGCGACCTCGGTGGAGCCTGCCAATGAGCCAGCGGTAAAAGCTTCCGCTTCCTGCAATGGGTTGCCGGACAGCTCCGGTGGCACGTTCACTTTGCTATCGACAGTCACAGTAGCGTGAATATCCAGCGTCGCCGTAGCATCTTGATCGCTAATACTTTTCAGCGTAACGGTTACATCGCCGCCCGCTACCGTGTCGTCAAGCGGTTTATAGGCAATGCTGTCGATTAGTTTGGCCACATCACCGGGCTGGTAAGCCTCTGATGAGGCAATGCTCAGGGTGATGGTGGTCAGGTCACCGTTGACGGTGACGTTGTAAGTGTAGCCACTGTTTTGGGTAGCTTCGGCAAGGGCTGTGGGTTGCAGAGTAATCTCACTACCGTCAACCACCAATGCTTGATTGGTTCCGGTACGATCGACGGTTATCACCAATTCTGTCAGCTCTTTACCGCTACTATCGCTACCCGTGTCGGTGGTCACACGAACGTCACTAAATAGATCCACTGCCGCGAAGCCCGTATCCCCGCTGTTAATGGTGATCTCACCGTGGGCGGGCGTAGCATCCACACCCGGTGCACTTTCGGTAGGGGCGATGACCTGAGCAGCAACGGCATCCGCCGTTGCAACGGCGGCAGCATCAAACATCATGCGCGGTTCCAATACCCACGCCTGACGCGGCGCGCGCGTTAAGCCTGAACCAGATTTTGAGCGGGAAAAAGTCATCGTGTCATGTCCTGTAATAAAAGGGGCAAAGCGCGTCATTCCTAGCTACATTGCGCGGTTATTCAACCAGCCGAACATAGCCGCCCTCGGTTTCGATCTGGCCAGCAATACGATCCAACCGTCTAATCAATTGATCTTCAACGCCCTCAGCGCCGAAGCCTGCACCATCAATAAAGCTCATACGTTTTTCACCTTCGGTACAAATCAGCAATCCCGGTGTCGCTTCGGCGTCAAACAGGTTGCGGCCAAAGTCTTCAGGATCGCCGGGGCGAATGCCGACAAAATAAAATTTGATGTTGCGCGCGCGGAAACTGGCGCAAAGATCGCGAAAACGCTGCTGTGCAAACTCGCGTGTGACATCCGATCCGGTACTGCCAGAAAACTGATTGCTCTTGAAGTTATAGCCATCAGTGTCGAACCAATTGCCGATGGTGTTCGCCATCATCACGATGACCTTTTGTCCGTCCCCGTTGCCGTCCAGATTGAAATCCAGCGGCAGCGTCGCATCGCCCCAACCGTCGGAACCACGCATATTGGGTGACAGTGCAGCCGCCGCCCAGCCCATAGCAATGGCGTAGTTAACGTTGAAACGAGCAGAGAACTGAGCGATCCGCTGGTTAAGTTTTTCTTCCTCATTAGTTAGTGGAAGCAGTGCTGCATTTGGGCACCCTCGGTCAGCCACCATCCAACGTGTGTCATTAACGCCTGTCGCCTGCCCAAAATCAGGATTTGGCCCCACCCACGAAATAGGTGGGGCTCCAGGACTGCCGTTCTGCGGTAGATCGTGACGATAATAGATGCCGAACTGCGCCACTGGCGGTTCATCCCAAAAGAAGTTTTCTTCTCGGCCCAGCCCGCGATACATACACAGCAAATTAGCGCGTCGGTCAGGGATGCGGCGGTCAGCCAAACTGGAATAACCGCTACGGAAAAGCGACGTTAATTCCACTGGGTTCAACGCGCCGGGCATAGACCAGCGACGAATACGGTTGGCATCTTCCGCATCATAGACATTCACCGACTGACTATATGGCACCAGAGACAGCCATAGGTTGTCGCGCTTACCGTCCGCACTGCTCAGCATGCGTTCGACAAACGAGCGACTAACGCTTTTCAGCGAGCGAATATCCCCTTCGCTCATATCCCCCGTCACTGGCATGACAAAGGCAATTTCGGTCGGACGGTTGACGATCTCTGATGTCGAGTACACTTCCTGCTTCCTTGCCCCGAGGCTCAGCAGGCTAGGCTTGGTTTCAAAAGCGACAGTAACGGTATAGGTTTTACGCGTAGCACTGTTTTGCCCTTCCATGACGGACACGTCCCCCGCCACCAGCTTTTCACTCAGCGCCTTATTCATCCCCAGATTATTTTTGACGTACTCATACGCCAGCGTCGTGATGTCTTCCTGGCTGTACTCTTCACCATTAATGATCGCCTGATGTCCGACAGCCAGCGCGGCAGCATCCGTCGCGCGTTTGATTTGCGTCGCATCGCCGGTTGCCGTGGAGGTATCGACAATAAAAGCCGCCGTCACCAATAACGCCATTGCGCCCAGCACATAAAACCCTGTACCTGCCCCTTTTTCCTGATGAATAAAGGCGGACAGGCGTTCACGCCAGAACAGAGCGATTCCGCTATCGTCTTTTTTTACTCTTCTGTTCTGTAAGATTTTTTTCATCCTTTCCTATCCTGTATTCCTGCATTCAGCGCGTACTCAGCCCGCCCATAAAACGGGAAAATAAAAACGACATGGCTCACACGTTATTTGTCTTAATCGTTTCGTTATTCCGGCAATGAGACTTTCACTGCCGTTTGCGGTCTATTGCCGCTTCTCTTTAGGCCTATAAAGCCCGTATTTATCGTAAGAGCCAAAACTACTGCTCTTCTTCTTCCAGACCGGCCTCTTTTCGGAGTACCTCATCCAGCTCCACCACGTTGATAGCGACCCGATTGACTGACGAGGCGTGCAGCAGGCCCCCCAGAGACAGCCCACCCAGCAGGCTCACATCCTTCCCCTGACGGCAAATCTCAACCACCATCATGGAGGTATTTTTACTGCCCTCTTCGCGGTCTCTTTCCGGCAGTTCGGGAAGATATTCTCCACCCGGCAGTGTTTCACTTTCCGCACACAGCGCTTCTGCCGTGCCCCTGCTCAGTTGCCAGTACAATTCACCGGTCTGGCGCACGTTGCTGATTAACAACTGGTAGTTTCCTGCGCCCTCCGTTGGCAACACCGCATCAAGCAGCCCTTGTAAGCCTTGTTCATCGAGCTTCTGCTGCATCGCCAGTATCGACGCGATGGCACCCGCACGTTGTTCCATGCGCGTGCGTTCCAGCCCGACGGTGTAGATATCTGCACACAGCGACCCAATCGCCAGCACGATTGGAAACGCCAGCGCGGTTTCTACCGCAGTAGAAGCGCGGCGGGAAAACCAAAAGCGGTAGAGCCCGTGCAGGAAATGGCGGGGTTTCAACACATAACCCGTTTTTAATAAACGACTGGTTTTCAGTAAAAAATCAGTCATGGCGCAGTTCCGTCCCAAACACATGTTTGTACTGGTAGCGGAAGGTGTCTCCCAGCGTTAATACTTCCGGCAATGGCGTGATAAACGCCTTTTTAATCTGCACCGTCACGGACCACACTGGCAGCGTCGTCGTTTCTTCGCCATTGGGATTGTCCTGACTACCATTTCCATTGGTCAACCCACCCAACTGGCCCAAATTGTCGAAGTGCAATACGCTGACGGTGACATCATCTTCCTTGAGGTAGCCGTACCCCGCTTCAACCATACGTGCCTTTAGGCGGATCCCCATCTGTTCCGCACTGTCCGACGCAAGGTTATCGAGGCGGAAAGCCTGCACGGCTTTATCCAGCGCGGCGCTGCCAGCGGCAATCACCAGCCCGATGCGCGCCAGTTCAAACAGCATCATCACCCCGACCAGCACGACCGGTACCAGAAACGCCACTTCCGTGGCAATCACGCCGTGCGTGCTGCGCCAGTGGCGTTCGTGGCGTGGCACGATGCCTTGCCCTCTTCCTCTATCACGCCACGGGCCGAGATTAGGAAGCCACGCCATTACTCAGGAGCGCTCAATTGCAGGCGCTGACGACTGGATAACAGCAGCGCTTCACCACGGGATTTATCCTGCTGCACCTGCTGTAAACGCTGGTTCAACTCGTCGATCAGGCCATCAATACGTTGCGATTGTGCAATGGTCGCCAGCGCCGCACGCGCATCAGTGTCTCTGCCCTCGGAGAGGTAAGCCAGCGCCAGATTCAGGCGGCCGGTTGCGTTGCTTTCATCCACCGAGCGCAGCAGAGAAATGGCTTTGTCTGCGTTACCGCTTGCCAGCCAGGAGAGCGCCAGATTATTGAGTGCAGCCACATCGGCGGGGTTCACCTGCAACGCTTTTTCAAACAGTTGGCGTGCCTCGGCGTGTTTTCCTGATGCATCCATTACCACGCCCATGCCATTCAGGGCACCAGCATCGGTCGGTTGTGCTTTTAGCGCACAGGAAAAGTCGGTCTGTGCCATCGCATTACGTCCTAATGCCAGCTGCGCGCGCCCCATGCCCAGACATACCGCCAGTGCTTCTTCCGGCGTCATTTTGTTGGTATCGCCGCCCAACGCCTGACGTGCTCGTCCGTACAGCTCCAGCGTTTGCTGGGGCGAGCGAACCAGAGCGGCCACGCTGGCATACTCCAGCATCTCAGCGCCTTTCAATGCATCACGGCTATCCAGACGCGCATACACCTCCGTTGCTGCCTCAATACGCCCCTGATCGCGCAGCAAGCGCGCCAGACGCAGCCCCTCATCCTTACTGCCTTTAATCGCCATCGAGCTGCCGCATCCCACCAGCACGGTACTGACGATGAGCAGTGCCAGCATGGGCGCGCCGCGCTTAAGTTTTGCTACCAGATCGACCATTTTCACGCACTCCATCGGTTGTAACGCTTGTGATTTCCGGTGCATACCGGGAATCAATGTTTTTAAAAACACTACGTTGGAAATAAAAACTATATTCTGGAAATAAAAACTACTGCGCCAACAGACGAACCACCCGCACCAATGCAGGCGATGCCATAATGGCGATAATCGGCGGCAGAATCAGCGCCATCAGCGGCACGCTCAACTGCGCAGGGAGCTTGCCCGCCTTCTCTTCCAGACTCAGAATCAGCGTCTTACGGCTTTCATCCGCAATCGTACGCAGTGCCTGAGACAGCGGCGTACCGTAGCGCTCTGCCTGAATCAGCGTCGCCACCATGCTTTCAATCTCACTGACGCGGGTGCGCTCCGCCAGATGCTTCATCGCCAGCGTACGATCTGACAGGATCTGTAATTCTGCGGCGGTGTAGTGCAGTTCGTCCGCCATTTCTGGTGAAGACAGCCCCAGTTCCTTCGATACCACCTGCAATACGCGCCCAATCGGCAGGCCGGCTTCGGCGCAGACCACCATCAAATCCAGCGCATCCGGTACCGCACGCGCCAGCTTTTCACCCCGGCTTGCCGCACGCCACTTCAGCCACCACTCCGGCACCATGGTACCGACAAAAAAACCAATCAGCCCTGCCGCAACGCCTGTCAGCCCCGCACGGTCAGCGGGCGGTAACCAGCCCCACACCAGCGCGATGGCGAGCAGCGCGCCGGCGGCAAATTTTCCCATCACCAACCAGCCAACCGCTTCGTTGCGGCGGATCCCAGCCAGATCCAGCAGGCGGCGCAGATTACGGCGATCGCGTTCCGATCCCGACAGTCGCTCGCCCTGTGTAGCCAGCGGCTGCAACAGCCTTTCCAGCAGGGGAGATAATGTCGTTCCCTGGCCTCTCAGGATGTTTTCCTGAGAGGCTGCCTCTATAGAGGCCGTGGGCAAATGCCCGCGCATGCGAATTTCCAGTTGCTTGTATTGCTGCGTTTTATGCTGCATACGTGCCAGGTAAATTCCCGCCACCATCAACACGAGCGCCAGTAGTAATAAAGGGTCGTCAAATATCGTCATGAATGGCTCTCCCTTTACCCTATCCGTTTCACCATAAGGTGCGTGATTAACATGCCGACCGAGACGCTACACAAGGCGTAAATCAGTACCATCGTGCCTACCGGATCGGAGAACAAGAAGCTGAAATCCTCCGGTGATTTCATATACAGATAGGCCAGACAGCCGGGAAACAACGCGGCGACAATCTTTGCGGATGCCCGCGCCTCGGACGTTTTGGATTGCACTTTGAGTTGCAACTCACGACGTTCACGCAGCGTGGCGGACAGACGCTCCAACGTTTCGCCCAGTCGTCCACCGGCTTCCTGATTGATGATCAGAATCACCACGAAAAAGCGGTACTCGGACATCGGCACCCGCGTAGCCGAGGCCTGAATCACCTGGCGCAACGGAATACCAAGCCGCAGCCAGTGATCGATCGTCTTGAATTCATTCGCCAGCGGCCCGGTCAGATGCTCAGCGACAATCGCAAATGTATTCGCAACCGGCACACCGGCCCGACAACTGCGGGTAATGGCATCAATCGCTTCCGGCAGGCTCTCGCGCAGCGCTTTCAGATGTTTTTGCAGCGTCGAACGGAACAGCAGCAGGCCGATGCTGATAAACAGCAGCAGCGTAAATACCAGCCCCATCGTGAACGGCAGCAGGGTACGCTGTCCCAGAATCATGCCGAGTATCAGGCAGACCGCCGCCAGCGCCAGAGAACGTCGAAGCAGATTCTTTTTCCAGCCGATGAACGCCATCTGCGCCCAGAGGATCGCCAACCAGCGCCCAATGACAGGAATGCCCATCAGCGGCGTTTTGATCTCGTCCCGCAGAATGGAATCAGGCGCCACCACCGCAGCCGACGGGCTAACCTCGTTTAAAATCTGCTGCCAGCGTTGTTCGCGCTGCGTGCGCTGCTGCCGCGATTTTCTCCAGGCGTTGACCGCCAGAAGCATCATCAACACGCTGCAAAACACCAGCAGCGTAATCAGGTTCAGACGTGCGTCACTCATCGGCGTCTCCTTCGTCCGTCACGGTGCATCAAACAGGTGCGATTTATCGCTGTAGAACTGCGGCCGCTGGATGTGCTGCACATATTCCCCCGTCAACAAACCCTGTCCGTCCATCCCCTGAATGTTGAAGCTGAACAGATCCTGAAGCTGGATGACTTCGTTCTCCATGCCGCACACTTCGGTGATGGAGACCACGCGACGCATACCGTCGCGCATACGTTCGATCTGCACGATCAAGTGCACCGCGCTGGCGATCTGACGGCGGATCGCCATCAGTGGCAGTTGCATGTTCGCCATCATCACCATGTTTTCCAGACGCTGTATCGCGTCACGCGAGGTATTGGCGTGCACCGTACACAGCGACCCGTCGTGGCCCGTGTTCATCGCCTGCAACATGTCAAAACTCTCACCGCCGCGCACCTCCCCCAGAATGATACGGTCGGGGCGCATACGCAGGGCGTTACGCATCAGATCGCGCTGATCGACGCGGCCAGTGCCTTCGGCGCTGACAGGACGGGTTTCCAACCTCACCACATGTTCCTGCTGCAATTGCAGCTCGGCGGCATCTTCAATAGTAATGATGCGATCGGTACTGCCGATCTTCTGCGACAGCGCATTCAGTAAGGTGGTTTTCCCCGCGCCTGTTCCGCCGGAGACAATCACGTTAACGCGCGCCTGCATCGCTTTGTTCAGGACATCCGCCATCGCGTAGGACATGCAACGACGCTCTGCCAGCATTTCCAGCGACAGGTTGCGGCGCATAAATTTACGGATCGAGATCGTGGTGCCGTCAATCGCCAGCGGATAGGTGATGACATTCACGCGGCTACCGTCCGGCAGACGCGCATCCACCATCGGACTGGCTTCGTCGATACGGCGCCCTACTGCGGCAGCAATACGCTGCGCGGTGTTAAACACATGCTCTTCATCAATGAAGGTAATCGGCGACAGTTCCAGTTTGCCAAAACGCTCGACAAACACCTGACCGGCACCGTTGACCAGAATATCGTTGACCGTGTCATCCGACAGCAGCGGCTGGATCGGCCCGATCCCGGTCATTTCATCCAGCATTTCGGTGGCGATGGCTTCCTCTTCCTGCCGGGAAAGCTGCAAACGCTGCTCATCACAGATGCGACGGATCACCGTTTCGATCTGCACCAGCAGCTTGTCGCGCCCCATCATTGCCGCTTTACCCGCGTCGATCTGATCGTAAAGCTGTGCGCGGATAATGCGGCGCTGGCTGGTCCGGTTATCCGTCTGGCGGGCAGCCGGAGCGGTGCCCGAAGACGCATTCGCCGCAGGCTGTGTGCGGTTCTCCGCAGTCGGGCGCGTTTTCAGTTCTGCCACGTTGGCAGCAGGCGCTGGCTGAGGCGTATTTTTCCCTGCTTCATTTTTTTGCAGGTTATTCTTGCGAATTAACATAATCCTGAACCCCAAAAAACAGTCCGTAACCCTTTAAAAAACGGCAAGCGCTGAACATCATCAGGCACGTTTTAACCAACGCGAGAACCAGCGTTTTTCCACCGGTCTGGCGCGCACGCCGCAGGCCAGATCGACCAGTTGGCGCAATCCCTGCTGGAAAGCAGGTGCCGCAGACAGATTCAATGCGCCGAGCGTCAGGCTCTGTGCCAACGCATGCCCCGCATTCGGCAGCACGACATCAATCTTCCGGCCAGTAAACTGTTCGAACTGATCGCGACTGAGCGGCGCGGCTGTGGCAAAACGGCTTTGGTTATGCACCATCAACAGGCGTTGCCCTTCGCTTTCGTCGCCGATCTCATTCAGCACGCGCCGTACATTACGGGCATCCTGAAGCGTCAATTCCGTCACGATGATGCGCAGATCCGCGTAAGTCAGCACGTCCAGCGCCCCGGTCGGGTAGCTGCTGGGCAGATCCCAGATCACCTGATTGAACATGCGACACAGCGCGCCACCGAGGTTCAGTACGTTATCCACCTCAACCGGGCTCAACTCGCCCAGCTCTGGCTTCTGCGCCAGCAGGTGCAGACGGGTATCCACGCGCAACATGGCGCGTTGCAGCAGTCGGGTATCCAGCTCCTGTGTCCCCAACACCGCCGCCAGACCCGCGTCATCGGTTTGCCCTTGCAGCAGCAGTTGGTCACCGTTACGGCGGTCAAAATCCACCAGCGCCACAGGTAAATGACGTTCACCAGACAGCAGGCGGCTAAGCCCCATCGCCACGGTACTTGCCCCACTGCCGCCGCTGGCACCAACGACCGCAATCGTCCTGCCCATACGGGCATATTCCGGCCCAGCCTGTTGGCCTTCACACTTCGCCAACGTTGCCGCCAGCAGATCCAGCGTGAATGGCTTCACCAGATAGTCCACCACGCCAGCCTGAAGTAACGCACGGTACAAACCGACATCCTGCTCTTTGCCGATAGCAATCACCTGGCTGGTGGGGCCGCAAACGCTCAGCAGCTCTTCCAGCGCGGGAAGCGGCCAGTGCTCTGCCTCCAGATCTACCAGTAAAATACGTGGCGGGACGTTCAGTTCGCACCATTGACGAGCGGCAGTAATACCACCGGACATCACCGGAACATCAGGCTGTTTCAGGCGGGTGAAGAGATCGCTGATATCGGACACATCGCGTGCATCATTGGCAAACGCCACCAGCGGTAGCGCCAGTTCTTCACCATCGTTAGGGGTAATTTCACTCATGGAATGTCACGCCCTTAATCTTCTTCAAAGTTAATGTCGATGAGCTCTTTCACTTCACCTGAGTGATAGCGTTCGATGCTATTGACCGCCGCGACGCCATCCGCATCGTCCAGCGCTTTCGCCTGAATCAGATCGCGTGGTTCAGCCACCATCATCGCCAGATTGTTTTGCGTGGCGCAGCCGAGAGAACCAATCGCCTCATAGGGCTTCACCATCAGTTGATTCGGATCATTGATCGTGCAACGGGTCGTTTTAACAACCAGCGCCTCGGAGATTACTTCCAGATCGCCGTTCTGACCGCTCGCGGTAGAGCGGCGCATCTGTTTCACCTTCTGTGGATTAGCGCCAGCATTTTTCAGCACGGTCGCCAGTCGCCCTGCCATCTGCTCGCCGCTCGCGCTGTGCGGGATCAGCGTTAGCGTCTGTGCAGATAACCGCCCCTGATCCTTCAACATGATATTGAGCTGCTTCAGAGACTCGGGCAGGAACCCCCGCCCGTTAGGCGCGGCCAATAACAGCACGGACACCGATGAAGGCTGGACGGCAATGGGTTGAAGCCCTGGCTGGTCAAAGCGCTGCATACGTACATCGTTAACCGACTTATTCCATCCGCATCCTGCCAGCAGAAAAACAGCGGTAAGCATCGCTGCGCGCAGGTGCAGCGGGCGTAACGGAGGCTGATTGTTGTTAATCGTGGTCATATTCATTGCCCCTCGTGGACTTAGTAGAGATAGCCGACAGATGCAGAACGCGGCATGGAGGCATCCAGCATTTTCACACCTTTCCCCGGCGTCTGAAGATCGCCAGCATTCACGGGTTCAACCACATAAGCGGTCGCGATAATCACCAGTTCCGTTTCTTCCTGACTGGTAGCTTCACTTTCAAACAGGCGACCAAACATCGGGACGCTACTTAACCCCGGCACGCCGTTTATCGTCTGGCTACCCGCACTGCGCAGCATCCCTGCCAGCGCAAAGCTCTGTCCGCTAGCCAGCTCTACCGTGGTATCCGCACGACGTACCGTTAAGGCGGGAATACGCGATCCCCCTTCCAACTGTACGGAACCTACATCCGTGAGTTCACTGACTTCCGGCGCAATGTGCAGGCTGATGCGGTTGGCAGACAGCAGCGTCGGCGTCATACGCAGAATCACGCCGTAGGATTTGTAATCGATGTTGACGTTATTGTTGGTGATCACCACGACCGGCACTTCACCGCCCGCCGCAAACGCCGCGGTTTCCCCGGACATCGCCGTCAGATTAGGTTCAGCCAATACCGTTGCCATGCCTTGTTCGTTCATGGCGGTTAACAATCCGCTCAGTCTGGAGCGTCCAAAGCTCAGAAATCCCGCATCCGTTGGGTTAGAAAACCTTCCGGTCGTGGCATTAAACAGATTCAGACGCGATCCGCTGCCCGCACTCATGCTCCCGCTGCCGGTGCTCAATGAAGCCGCCCAGTTGAAGCCCAGTTCGCTGGTCAACTTGCGAGATACTTCCACCACGCGCACCTGAATATTGATTTGTGAAGGCGTTTTAATTTTGAGCTGGTTGATCACCTTGCCGGACGATTCGCTGGAGCCTGGCAATTTGCCTCCACCGTCTCCACCGCCGCCCTGACCACCGCTTGAGGACGCGCTGATGTAAGCCTGCACGCTGTCGATGACACGTTTGGCATCCTGCGGGGTATCGACGCTGCCGCGTACAATCACGCCGCTGGGAATCGACGCTTCCAGTTGGATATCTGCACCGGGGAATTCACGCTTCATGCGTTCACCCAGCGCTTTCAAATCGTGCTCAGATACCAGACGAATGGCGTTGATGACATTACCGTTTTCATCCATCGCATAGAGCGTAGTGGTGCCGACGCTTTTGGCATAGACAAACAGGTTACCCGGTGAAGGCAGTTCAAAACTGGCGATATTCGGATCGGCCACCAGCACGCTGTCCGGCAGCGCGTCGAGTTGCAACAACCGTCCCTGATGCACGGTCAAGTGCACCACGTTGGTTTCAGCCACTTCAGATACCCCGGCAGCCAGCGTGGTCGCAGGCAACATCATCGTCGTCAGTGTGACAGGCAATACCGCATTAAACAGGCCTGCGGCCAGCAATCGTTTGCACGTACCCCGAAAGTCCGATTTCAAAAACAGCGAAAACATCGTCATTTACTTAATTTCCGTAATGGGCTTCATTTTTCCATGAGCAACTCGCGGCTCCCCGCAGGCTGTCAGATTGCGTACTCGTCTTATCGGGAGGGGAATGTCGCCACGTCTTTTTGCTCACCGCGATAGATTTTCACTTTGCGTTCACCGGATCCTGCTGATAGCACCCCGTAGATATCGGTCGCGCGCGGAACCGTGGTCACATGGGGTCGCCCTGTCGCTGGATCGACCGCATCATCCAAATCAGCACTGCGTAGCGCCAAATGCAGAATGCCCAGTTCTTTGGCAACGGCTAGTTCTTCGGCCTGCTGCGGCGTCACTTCCAGCGTAACGGTTTGATAGGTGGCAGGACGAGAACGCACGGCGGGCTCACGGCTTTTGGCTGTGGCATCAAGCATCGCGCCATCCTCCATCGCATCCAAACGTGGATATACCGGCGTACCGGCTCTGTCATTCAGCGCCAATACGCGTAAATCGCGAGCGATTGTTTGTGACGCCAACAGCGGCATCACGACAGGCTGGTTACGGCTTGCGGGTAACTCAGACTGATCGTCTCGCCTCATGCTGAGGATCACATCAACACGATCGCCTGCCGACACTAGCCCAGCATTGCTCGCGATAGCGCTTGTAGGGACGGAGATAGCCCGCATCCCTTTACGCAGCACGGCGGCGACAAAGCCCGGCTCATTCGGCTTAACCAATACATTGCTGGTCAGTGGAACACCTTCCGCTACGGTTTCACGCAGTGTTGCGCCCAGCAGCAGAGACTGGCTGTCTTTACCACGAATAAAATTGAATGTGCGGGAAACGGGTTCTTCCGACACCTGCCAACGCAATGAGGCAGGATCAATGAAATCACCAGGATGAAGATCTTTCGCAGCCACTAGAACGGCGAGCGGTTCCGGCGCTTTAGCGACCACCGGAGGCGGCGCAGGGGGTTCAGAAGAGAGCTGGCTACGCACCACCAGCGCAACAATGCCTGCCAGAACGAGCGCGCCTGACAGTACGTATGTAGAGTTCACTTTCATTTCAACTTGCCTACCCTAGCGTGTGTGTCTTAAAGCTGCGACAGAATTAAAACAAGGGAAAAATCAGGACATACATCGCACCGAACGCAATGGCGACGCCGTAAGGTATGCCTTGAGAAAGATCGGCGGGCAACGCGGGTGGCATAGGCAACCGACTCTTGAATATCCGGTTGGTGGTGTGAACGCCCATCGCCACCGCTGTGGGGACAGTATTCAGCAGCGGCAGGCTAAGCGCCAAAACACCGCCAGCCAGCGCCGTCACCATGACGAAAACAATCTGGTGCCCGTGCCCAACCCACAGGCACAGCACACTCATCAGCTTCACATCCCCGGCACCTAATCTTCCGGTGAGGAAAAGCAAAAATCCCACAACCAATACTCCCGCCGCGCCAGGCAGCGCCCAAAGCGTTTTCCGTAGCGCCAACATATCCACCGCACCGGATTGCAGGACGTGTGAAGCACTGAAGAACAGCCAGCCCAGCAATAAAATCAGTACCGCCCGATTGGTAATTTTGCGTACTAACAGGTCGGTACTGATACACCACAGTAGACAGCCCATCAGCAGCGCCGTCTGCAGCCAATGCGCGTAATCCGCCATCGCCCGCTTATTTCGCTGCGCCAGATGTACCGCCGCTGGTACCCGTGCCGGTAATCTGATCGGCGATTTGGGTGAATTTTTCATTCAGCGCTTTTACGAAGATACCGTCGCCACCGAAAATAGCGCCAATTGCTGCCGCCATTGCCGCCGCAAGAATGCCATATTCGATTGCCGTTACACCGCTCTCGTCACGCAGGAAAGAACGCAGTTTTGCTTTCATATTTTTCATGGGAAGACTCTCTAATTCGCAGCCAAAGAAATCATGGCCTACTCGGGAATTCGGGGGTGCCATGATGATAATAAAATTAATAATGAGACTTATTATCAAACGCCGCAAGCAGCAGAACATTAATATTCGTTAATCTTTTCATACAAAAAATTATCAATAAAAAATCAGTAATTAACACGATTTACATTGCAGAAAAAATTAATAAATATTCATGTTTTTTGCAGGGATATTCATAAAAATTGAGAGAGGTGTATCATGACAATTCGGAGATAAATCGCTCGCTACACGTCTGTTCATCGTAAGAAAAAACGCATTAACAGCGATTAAGACACAGATAGACGTTCAAACCCGGCTCAGAGGAGTCCAGATAGAGCTTGCCGCCGTGCAGATCAGTAATCGCCTGAACCAAAGACAGCCCAAGCCCATAACCGGACTGAAACCAGGTATCCAGACGCTGAAAACGCTGTAGCGCCTTGGCATGAAGCGCGGGCGGAATACCCGGACCACGGTCAGCAACGCTCAGAGCGATCCAGCCGCGATACAGCGTCACACTCAAGGTGATGTATTTCCCCTGCGCCGCGTATTTCAGCGCATTCTCTACCAGATTGGCCAGCGCCTGAAACAGTAGCGCCCGGTCACCAAAGAGCTGGATGCCGGCGTTGATTTCAATCTTCAGGTGACAGCCGCGTTCTTCCGCCAGCGGCTGATAATATTCGGCAATTTCTTCCAGCAGTTGGCGCGCCTCAATGCTCTCAAACTGGTGTACGCAGCGTCCGCTTTCGATTTCACCGATGCGCATTACGGTACGGAACAGTCCGAGAATTTTGTGCACCTCTTCCACCGCCAGATTCAACTCACCCCGAATGTCGTTATCCAGCCCTGCTCGCTCCGTCAGGTTGAACAGGCGGTTTTGCAGATGCGTCAGCGGCGTACGCAACTCATGTGCGATATGGCTTGATGTGTTGCGCACCTGCTCCATCAGGCGCTCAATCCGCTCCAGATTCTGGTTAATGTCGGCGCTCAGGCTGTCAAAATCATCGTCATAAGACGACAGTGGCATACGCACCTGCTGCTCGCCGCTGCTGTAGCGATGCAGCGCCGCACGGATTTTCTCCACGCTGCGTAAACTGCGTAAGCTGAAATGGCGGCTGACGAACAGGCAGAAAAGCAGCACGATAAACAGCCCCGCCCCCGCCACCAACGGAATGGTCCTCACCCGTTCTAACATGGGCCGAATATTATAGGCGGTAAACAGCACGCCCCCGTCATCCAGCATGACGGACAAACCGATCAGATTGGGGTCGTCTGGACTGGAAATTTCGGCCTTAAGACAACTGACATCCATCCGGCAATCGGTGTGCTGCCGCATTTCCAGAGGGTGAATATTGAGAGGAAGTGCCTTTAGAGAATACGTTCTTAGAGGGTGATTGTGATACAGGATATCACCGTCTTTATTCATCACCAGAAACAGCGGTAATTCATCCCCTTTCGCCCGATTATCCTGACGAAATTGCGCGATCAGGCTATCGGCATTGGTTAAACGCGACTGCATCGAGTAATCGTAAATATTACCCAGAATAACTTCACGGACATGCGTTCTAATCAAGGTTTCGCTGAGTGAACTGAAGCCGACAATACACATCAGCATCATCAATAAAAACAGAAAAACAATGGTTATTGCCTGACGAAAATTAGAGGTGCATAAAAAGCCGGGATATTGGCTTGCCCCCAGTAATTGCCAGTGTTTTATTTTTACCTGCCAGCGCTGCCCTAGCTTCTTTATTTTTATTTTATTCAGCCTGGCTGCCAACATCGGTTTTGTCCTTATCTACCGCGCCCAATGCGTAGCCCATTGCTCTCAGCGTTTTAATTAAGGGACGCGGGAAGCCTTTATCAATTTTCGCTCGCAGCTTTGACATATGAACATCGATAAGGTTGGTCTGCGGATCAAAATTGTAGCCCCATACTCGCTCTAACAGCATTGTGCGTGTAATCGCCTGACCGGGGTTTTCCATCAATATAATCAGCAACTTGATTTCTTTATCGGTGAGATCGATACGCTTGCCGCCGCGCCATGCGACGCGCTGCATACGGTCAAGTTGCAGATCTTCGAAAGTCAGCATGGAAGGATTATCTGCATGGCGTTTACCACGCCGCGCCATAATATCCAGACGTAACCTAAGCTCATTAAAATTAAAAGGCTTGCCGAGATAATCTTCTGCGCCGAGCTCTAAGCCCATGACCCGATCGACATCACGATCCAGCGCCGAAAGCAGCATAATAGGTGGATGACGCGAACCTTGTAATTCACGTAATACCGTGAATCCATCCATGATGGGTAACATTCTATCCAATAGAACGACATCATAAACTTCATCCTTGATCGCTTTTAATGCGTGTGCGCCATCGTGCACCATTCGGCAAGAATGGCCGTGGGAATGTAATTTAGACCCCAGCCAATGGCACAGCACAGAATCATCATCAACCACTAATACACGCATAATTTTCCCCTATAAACGTGGCTTATTACCTAATTAATTCAGGGTTAATGTCCGTTTATTTTTTATCAGGTCCTTCAAACAGCCATTCTCCCCACAGGGTTCTAATACCGTGCAGGCCGTTTTTACTTCTGGTTTTTTTTACATCTACCCGTTTATTTATGACTTTTCGACATCTAAGAAAAGTCTTACGGATAATAACAATCATTATCATTTAGTGGCAAGCAGTTTACAATCGCCTGACGATGTTTTTAGAGCAGACGCATAAGAAACATCCCCATCGCTTACGCCATGGGGATGTGAGAAAGAAAAAAGAAGAGAAAGAAGAGAAAGAAATCAACGCGGTAACGGGAATCACCTCACCGCGCCTTACTCATTTTCGATCAAGAGCGCTTCCATCAGATCGAGGTCGCGTAGCATTTTTTGCAACGTCTCATTGCTGATCTGCTGTGTGGCACGCAAGTGATACAGCTCTGCACGTTCGGAATTTAGCGCGGTCAGACGAAAACGTCTCTCCAGATTCTCAATCAGCAGACCGTTTTCAGGATCATCTTTATCAATTAACCGCCGACGCAGATTACCAATGACGCGTGCGCTGACTTCTTTCAGCACCTGCTCATCAATGTTTTCCTCCCGATCGGCCGCCAGACGCTCCTCCATTTTGTGCATACTTTTAATCGCGACTTCTGCCACAGCCATACGCGCCATGCGGATTTCTTTAGCGTGCACCGCTTTGTCCGCTACCACCACACCGCGCAGCAGAAATGGCAAGGCCAGCACCCCACACAGCAGAGAGAACAAAATAACGCCCGTGGCGATAAATACCAGTTGATAGCGTGACGGGAACGCGGTGCCATCGGTCAGCAGCAGCGGAATAGACAGCACACCCGCCAGCGTAATCGCCCCTCGCACGCCGGCAAAGGATGCGATCCACAGCTCACGCGTGGAAAATTCGGCAAAGATCATCGGGCGCTTTTTCTGAATATGCATGCTGTATCTTTTCATCACCCACAGCCAGCAGAAACGCAGCAACAGCAGAGCGCCATAGATGATCACAATATCGGTAAACAACATCCAGGTTTCAACCGTCGGGTCCAGCTCTGCCTGCGTCACCGAGGTTTCCAGAATATCCGGCAATTGCAGGCCCAACATGATGAACACCATGCCGTTAAACACGAATTCCAGCATCGACCACACGCCGTTCGCACGCAACCGCATCGCAAGTGGCGCGCTACGGATGACGCCCGATTGGCCGATAGTCATCCCCGCCGCCACCGCGGCCAGAATGCCTGATACTCCGATATGTTCCGCAATCAGATACGACGCGAAAGGCAACAGCAGCAACAGCACGATCTGCGTTGCGGCATCATCGCCACTCCAGCGACTGATAACGCGCAGCGATTTACCAAATATCCAGGTCACGCCAACGCCCGCCAACAGCCCGCCCAGCGCGACCTGCATGAACTCCAGCGTCGCACCGGAAACCGTAAACACCATCGTGCCCATCGCAATGGCGACAGCAAATTTTAACGACACCAAGCCGGACGCATCGTTCATCAACGCTTCGCCTTGCAAAATGCCCATCAGTTTTTTCGGAATACGATCTTCACCCACGATGCCAGACAAGGCGACGGCATCCGTTGGCGACAGCACGGCAGCCAGTGCGAAGGCAGCAATCAGCGGCATGCCCGGCACCATCCAATAGATGAAATAGCCGATGCCCACCACGGTGATCAGTACCAGAACCAACGCCAGACCAATAATTTCCCGACCGCGTTTCAGGAACTCACGCATAGGCGTTTTCCAGCCATCAGCAAACAGCAGCGGCGGAATGAAGAGCACCATAAACAGCTCAGGATTGAAATCAACGTGCAAACCGAACTGGGGCCAGGCAAGAATGGCACCAAGCGCAATTTGCATTAAAGGCAGGGGAATTTGAAAAGGTAAAATACGGGTAACCACCCCGGACAGGGAGACCACCAGGGTCAAAATAAGAATCGTAAAAAATATTTCCATGCTTTCCTTAGAGGTACTCCTGAATCAAAAAATTCTGCCTGTTAGCAAGTAAACACCCCTTCCATATTTAACGTATTTAGTTCGGTATGAAAATGGATTTCTGGCCAAAATCGAGATTAATAACAAGATTGATTATCACACAAGTAACATCAACCCAAAGCTAATAAAAGGGCACATAACATCGCGTTTGGCGTGGAAAATGATTGAAGGAATGACAGACCTTCTGGACAGTGCCAGAAGGTCTGTTGGAAGGGATTACAGCGCCCAACCGCCAGCGTAGAACACCACCAGCGCGACAGCGATAATGACGGTGCCAATGTTCAGCTTACGCCATTCACCAGCACAGATACGACCTAAGACCAACGCGCCAAAGCCCAGCATGATACCGGTCACGATGTTACAAGTCAGAACGATGAATACGGCACAGACCAGACCGGACATCGCGTCCACGAAGTCGTCAAAGTTCAGTTTGGAGACGTTACCCAACATCAGCAGGCCAACGTACATCAGCGCAGGGGCGGTGGCATAGCTAGGCACCAGATACGCTAATGGGGACACAAACAGCAGCAGCAGGAACAACACGCCCACTACCGTTGCCGTTAGGCCCGTTTTACCACCGGCGGCCGTACCGGCCGCCGATTCAATGTAGACCGCTGCGGGGGACGTCCCGACCAGACTGGAGAAAATGCTGCTCACGGAGTCTGCGGTCAGCGCTTTACCACCGTTAATGATTTGCCCGTCTTTATCGAGCAGGTTCGCCTGGCCGGCTACAGCACGGATAGTACCGGTGGCATCAAACACGGCAGTCATCACCAGCGCCAGCACGCTCGGCAGGACCATCGGCTGCAATGCACCCATGATATCCAGACTGAAGATCAGCGACGAACCGTCAGCCGCCGTCAAGCTCGGCAACGCAAAGAAGCCAGCGTATTTTACATTCGGGTCAAAAATCAGTCCCAGAATAGAGATCGCGATGATAACCAGCAGAATACCGCCCGGTACGCGACGCTTCTCTAAACCGATGGTCGCCGCCAGACCCAACAGAGACATAATGACGGGGAAAGAGGTGAAATCACCCAGCGCGACCGGCAGGCCATCAATCGGGTTTTTTACCACCAGACCCACACCGTTAGCGGCAATAATCAGCAGGAACAGGCCAATACCAATCCCCGTTCCGTGCGCCACGCCCATCGGCAAGTTACGTAAGATCCAGGAGCGGATGCCTGTGACGGAAATGATGGTAAACAGCACGCCCATCAGGAAGATCGCCCCCAGAGCCACAGGGATACTGATTTGTTGCCCCAGCACCAGACTGAACGCGGTGAAGGCCGTCAGTGAAATCGCACAGCCAATCGCCATCGGCAGATTAGCCCACAATCCCATCAGCAGCGACCCCAACCCGGCAACCAGACAGGTTGCAACAAACACGGCCGCAGGCGGGAAGCCGGCCTTGCCCAGCATACTCGGCACCACAATCACCGAGTAAACCATCGCCAGAAATGTCGTCAGGCCAGCTAACACTTCCTGACGAACATTACTGCCACGCTGTGTAATTTTGAAAAAAGCATCAAGCGTGCCCTGCGAGCCTGCCTGACGAGTGGTGTTTGACATGGTGGTATCCCCTGAAATGCCATTATTATTTACGATCAATTTGACCGGTTCCCGCGGCCTTGCTCCGCAAGCGCACCAACATCACTGGCGCATCATGAACCGCATGGCTCCGCACGCAAACGATTAACTCGCTGAATGCAAAACCGGAAAACGTTGTCTTATCAAGACATCGATGTATAGAAACGTTGCTATATCAAGACACTGCTGTATCAAAACAGGCTGTATTAAAACAAGCTGTATTAAAACAAGCTGGATAAAACGGTGTCTGGCAATGTGAAACGCGTGATTATCCCGCTTCCCCCGTGCTTATTTCAACTGCTAATCGAGACAATTTACCTATCTCACTTAATCTGCCCGACAAGGCAGTGCTCGGCCAGTACAGGTAGTGTTCAAGCAGGCAACTCGCTGAAAATGCATCAGTATGAAGAAAAAGCAGAAAAGGTTTTTATACGTAAATCAAAACAGCAGTTTATTCATTACGAACTGATCGTTTATTTTTTGTGATTAACATCACAAAAAAGTTGACCACCCATATCAGTGCGAGTATTCTTAAAAACGTGAACAGCATCACAGAAAACAAATCAACTAACAACGAGGAAATGACCATGAAACTGCTGAACAAAATCATCGCTATGTTTGAAAACATCAACATCAGCTTTGGTACTTTCAACCAATAATTATTTAAGAATCGTGGGGATAAAAAAGATGCGCGTTGTCCGCAAAATCAATCAAATATTAAAAGCGTTGGGCAAAACCTATCGCGGTGTTAACCCCCACGCTATCTTCCGTTAATCGTACTCAGTACGTTAACCACCTAAAATGGCTGCCATCCGGCGGCCATTTTTGTTTCAGGTATACGCAATGCGTCATCACGCGACATACGGGTGATGCTGGCGCCAGTGCTCCGCAATATCCTGACGCCGACAAATCCATACGCGATCGTGCTGCTGAATGTAATCAAGAAAACGCTGTAACGCACGGAAACGCCCAGGCCTCCCGAGTAAGCGACAGTGCATACCGATCGATAACATTTTAGGTGCCGTTTCCCCTTCTTCATAGAGCACATCGAAACTGTCTTTCAGATAACTAAAAAACTGTTCACCGCTGTTAAAGCCCTGCGGTGAGGCAAAACGCATGTCATTCGCATCAAGGGTATACGGGACAATGAGATGCGGGTGCACATCGCCATTACTTTTTTTCACTGGCATCCAAAACGGAAGATCGTCACCATAATAGTCGCTGTCATACCAGAAATTGCCTTGTTCGACGACCAACTGACGAGTATGAGGACTATCCCGACCGGTATACCAGCCCAGTGGAGACTTACCGAATAGTGCTGTAAGCACGTCGATCGCTTTATTCATGTGTTCACGTTCTGTATCGATATCCACGTTTTGATAATGAATCCAACGCCAGCCGTGGCTCACCACATCATAGTCCGCCGATTTTATCGCCTCGACAATCGCCGGATTACGTGCCAGCGCCATCGCGACACCAAATACCGTCAGCGGCAAACCGCGCCGTTGGAACTCCTGATGGATACGCCAAAATCCTGTGCGCGAACCATATTCATACAGTGAGTCCATTGACATATGACGATCGGGATAACTCGCCGCCCCAATAATATCGGACAGAAATTGTTCCGACCCCGCATCGCCATGGAGCACATTATTTTCCGCACCTTCTTCATAATTCAGCACAAACTGCACCGCGATTCTGGCGTTTCCTGGCCAGTTAGCGTGCGGTGGCTTTCCGGCATAACCAATGAGATCGCGTGGATAATCGCCATCGGTAATCTCTATCAGTGCGGCAGATTCTTTTTCCATTGTCTTATTCCTTAACGCAAAGAGCTAAACATGCCGCTCAACGGTTTGACGATAGGATAATCCAGATCGCCGTGCTTACTGGTCGTCAGCCCCAATGCTGACAACGACTCAATCAGCTTGACGGCAGCGCTAACGCCATCAATGACCGGTATAGCCAGTTCTTGAGTCAGCTCTTGCGCCAGATCGGCCATGCCGCCGCAGCCAAGCACAATCGCCCCTACGCCATCCTGACGCAGAGATTGTATACAATATTCACGTACTTTCTTTTGCGCGACACTGTTATCCTGTTCCAGCGCCAGAACAGACAAATCGATCGCATGCAGTGCGGCACAGTGATGCTCAAAACCATAACGTTGTAATAAATGACGCGCGATAATCACGGTGCGCGGCAGAGTAGTGACAATGGAGAAGCGCGTTGCGACCAGCGTTGCCATATGCATCGCCGCCTCTGCAATCCCAATCACCGGCTTGCTGGCCACTTCACGAGCTGCGAGCAAACCGGGATCGCCAAAGCAGGCAATAATATGCCCGTCTACGCCTTGCGCTTTTCCCAGCCTGACCTGCTCCAATACGCCAACCGCCGCTATCGCTTCATCAAAGTGCCCTTCAATAGAAGGCACCCCCTGAGAAGGCGACACCGCAATAATCTCCGTTCCAGGGGCAGCAACAGCCCGCGCCGCCATCCCGATCGTTTCCGTCATGGCGAGGCTAGTGTTGGGATTAATCACCTGAATCAACAGCGGTTTCATGCGAGCTTCTCCTTAAAATGACCAAACAGGCGGCCAAAGTCAGGCTCGGCATTTTCATCCCGGTCAAAACGCAGGCTGGCGACAATATCATCGAAATGTCGCGTCATTGCCTCAGACAACGCCAGCACATCGTGATCCCGCAGTCGTGCGAGGAGATCGTGATGATCGTGACATCGGCATCCTTGCTGCCATGGCGAGCCATAAGCGGCAATAACCAGCGATGAACGTAACGTGAGCTGCGAAACAATCCCGGTTAATACCGTGTTGCCGGAAATCGCCTGTAGCTGAATATGGAAAGCCGCAGACAAACGGATCGCTTCTGCACCGTTTTGATCGGCGTGCGCCCGCTGCTCCGCAAGGATCAGCTTATTCAATGCAGCCAGATGAGGAGAGCGACAGTGAGAAACCACCTCGGGGAGATTGGCGCATTCGATAAAACGGCGCGTTTGAAAAATTTCCCGCGCTTCCTCCACCGAAGGCGTCGATACCTGCGCACCACGCTTGGGCGTTAACGTGACCATTTGCACCACCGCGAGACGCTGCAAGACCTTTCGGATCCCCGTTCTGCTCACATCAAACACTTCGGCCAGCGCTTCTTCTGGCAATTTTGTTCCCGGCAACAGCTGATGTTCCACAATGGCATTGAGCAACGCCTGATAAATAACATCATCTTTTTGCTGGGAGAATGGCTCGTTTTCAAGTCCGTACGTGTAGTTCATCTCATCTTCTCGTTGTCACCGCCCCTTCAAATCGTACACACCAAAGATCATTTGTGTATACAAAAAAATGAATTTTGGCCTGATTCATGCAATGTCGTTTTACACACAACGTCATTCATTTAACGACCAGGGTAAAAGGAGCAGATTCCATGCCAGAAAATATCAACACAGGTAATGGTAATGGCAACAGTACGTACAGCCCCAGACTATGTAATGAGGATCTGGCCCCGACCCGCGTTCAGACCTGGTCCTGGTACAATATTTTTTCCTTCTGGATGTCAGATGTGCACAGCATGGGAGGGTATGTCGTCGCCGCCAGCTTTTTCACATTGGGGTTAGCAAGCTGGCAAGTGCTGCTGTGTCTTCTGGTGGGGATCTGTATCGTACAGATCTGTGCCAACCTCGTGGCCAAACCGAGCCAGATGAGCGGTGTGCCTTACGCCGTCATTTGCCGTCAGGCATTCGGCGTGTTTGGTGCCAATATTCCCGCTGTGATCCGTGGTTTAATCGCCTTTGCGTGGTACGGGATTCAAACCTATCTGGCTGCGCATGCTCTGATGCTGGTACTGCTTAAGTTTTACCCGGATCTCGCTCCCCTGACGCAGAGCCACTGGCTTGGCCTGTCAGCGCTAGGGTGGATTTGCTTTGGCATCATGTGGTTCCTGCAAGCCATGGTGTTTTGGCATGGCATGAACGCGATTAAACGCTTCATCGACTTCGCAGGCCCCGCGGTCTATGTCGTGATGACGCTGCTGGCCGTCTGGATTATTTACCAAACCGGCTGGGAAAATATCTCGTTTACCCTGAGTAGCAAAACACTCACCACCGGCGAACAAACCTGGCAGATGCTCACCGCAACGGCACTCGTCGTGTCCTACTTTTCCGGCCCGCTGTTGAATTTTGGCGATTTCTCTCGCTACGGTAAAAGTATGCAAGAAATCCGCCGCGGCAATCGCTGGGGACTCCCTTTTAATTTCCTGCTCTTTTCCATCATTACCGTCGTTATTGTTTCAGGCACCCAATCACTGTTTGGCCGTATGATTACCGACCCCATCGAAACCGTCACACACATTGGCAGCGGTTTTGCGGTTGCGCTTGGCGTACTGACCATGATCATCGCGACGATAGGGATCAATATCGTCGCCAACTTCGTCTCATCGGCCTTCGATTTCTCAAACTGCTCGCCACAGCGCATCAGTTTCCGCACTGGCGGCATGATCGCCGCTGTCGGTTCTGTTCTGCTCACCCCCTGGAACCTGTTCAACTCACCGGAGTTGATTCACTACACGCTTGATGTGCTCGGCGCCTTTATCGGTCCGCTATTCGGTATTTTGCTGATGGATTTCTACGTTATCAAAGGCGGGAAAGTCTATGTGGACGATCTTTTCGACGCGACACCGAAAGGACGCTACTGGTATCGAAACGGTTTCAACCCGAATGCACTGATGGCACTGATTCCTGCGGTCGCGATTGGATTGATCATCAGCTTTACCCCGCAATGGCGTGATGCAGCCAACTTCAGTTGGTTTATCGGCGCGTTCCTTTCTGCAGGGTGCTACCGTTATCTGGCACGTCACGAACGTGTCGGCGCAACCCCAAAATCCTTTGTCGCACGTGGCATGCTGTTAGGGAAAGAGTAAAGCCGGTAAGCGCCGCTGATATTTTTATATTATGCGGCGCTTCTGCTGTCAGGCGTAAAGCGAGACTTCCCCTATCGGACGTGTTTTAAAACGACGATGCAGCCAGAGATACTGCTCGGGCGCACGCATGATTTCTTTCTCAATCACCGTGTTCATGTAGCACGCCGCCGCCCGCTCATCGTGATACGGATAATCCTGTAGCTCCGGTTGGATCACTAAGTGGTAACCCGACGCATCCGGCTTACGAATGAGCACCGTCGTCATCATCGCGGGTTTGGCCAGACGGCTGATAGTGAAGGTGCCGCTGGTGGTCGCTGCATTTTTTACCGCAAAGAACGGCGCAAATACGCTCCCTTTAGGGCCGTAATCCTGATCGGGTGCGAACCATACCGCTTCACCCCGCTTCAGCGCCTGCACCATACCGCGCAGATCTTTACGGTCTATCATCGCCTTGTTTGAACGAGAACGTCCCCAGGTTTGCACCATTTCCATCGCTTTATTATTGTGCGGGCGATACATCGCCATCATTGGCCGACACAACCCCATCGCTCTACCGCCCAATTCCAGCGACATAAAGTGAATGCCAATCACCATCACGCCACGACCTTTTGCCGTAGCCTGCTGCAAATGTTCCAACCCTGAAACATCAAACCAGTGACGAACACGACGATCGGACCAGAACCACGCCATACCCGTTTCAACCAACGCCATGCCGAGCGACGCGAAATTACTGTCGATCATCGCTTCACGTTCGTCGTCAGAAATCGTGGGGAAACAGAGTTCAAGATTACGCCGGGCAATCGCCACTCGACGTTTTAGAAAGAGACGGGATAAGCGGCCCGCTCGGCTTCCGAGTTTCATCAACAACGGATAAGGAAGCTGGACTAATAAAAACAGCACGCCAAGACCGAACCATGTCGTCCAATAGCGCGGATGGAGTAATGCCCTGGTAAATGTTTGCTTAATCTTCATGATGCTCATCTTTAAGTGGCTAACAGCGTATCGCTTTGACGCGCGATATCTATCCTGACACTTATTTATAGGAATCGTTTCAACTGTGTGGAAATTAGGTTTTGACCGTTATCGCGCATGAGGTTAAAAAGCAGGATAAACGTGCTGATAACACAGAGGGGATGTTGAACAACCGATGAACGGCTGACGGCGGCACTCATCATACCTGATTCAGGCATAATTAAAGAGTGGGTGCATAAAAAATCTTCTTCAACACCAACGAATCAGCATGAGTGACTAGCCAACAGAGCAAGTGCACTATTATGGTGATAATTTTCACGACATCATACCTCTTCCCAAGAAAAACCCTGCCATTAAACAGAATATTATTCTGTTATCTATAACACGCAAACGGTTACTAATATTCGCAACCGTTTGCATACAGAAAGATAACGTTATTTTTTCATTATTTTGAATTTTTGTTGCGCAACAAAATTAAAGTCATTTATTTACAACAAGATACCAACCTCAGCATCGAATCACCCACTGGTATGTTCTTTGCAATATTATCGCCATCTGCGGTAAAAGCCTGGCTCCCCCACACCGATTTGAGGGCCGACCGGGCACACGAAGGAACCCCTTCGTATAAAAAGAGGTTTTACTATGACGATACATTATACCTGCGCATTACGTAGCCAATTTTTCGATATCACTGCTCTGGCGGCGCGGCCAGATGACATGCTGAAACAGAGTCGCAGCCTCAGCGATGGGCTGTTGTTTCTCGACGGTAGCCATATCGTCGCTCTCGTGGAGTGGGAAGAAGGTTGTCATTGGCTACGTCATCCGACGGACTATATCGATTATCGTGACAAACTGATTGTGCCCGGCTTTGTCGACACCCATCTGCATTATCCTCAAACCGAGATGGTCGGCGCCTGGGGAGAACAGTTGCTGGAGTGGCTCCAAACCTACACCTTTCCAACGGAAAGCAAATATGCCGATAGCGACTATGCCGCCGCCATGTCTGCGTTCTTTCTCAATCAACTTCTGGCTAACGGTACGACAACGGCATTGGTGTTCGGTACCGTGCACCCGGAATCCGTAGACGCCCTGTTTCGTGCGGCGAGCCACCTTGAGATGCGCCTTATCGCAGGCAAAGTGATGATGGACAGAAATGCGCCCCCTTATCTGATCGAAACGCCGGAGCAAAGCTATCAACAAACTCGCGACCTGATTCTGCGCTGGCACAATAAAGGACGTATTAACTACGCGCTCACGCCGCGTTTCGCGCCGACCTCTTCACCGGCACTGATGCGCGTAGTGGAACAGCTACGTCAGGAATTCCCAGATGTCTGGCTACATACCCATTTAAGTGAAAACACCGATGAAGTCGCCTGGGTTAAGGCACTCTGGCCCGAACACAGCAGCTATCTCGGTGTGTACCACCATTATCAGATGACGGGCAGGCGGAGCGTATTTGCCCACGCGATTCATCTTGAGGCGTGCGAGTGGGAGTGCCTGCGCGAAACAGACTCGTCGATCGCCTTCTGTCCAACGTCGAACTTATTTCTCGGCAGCGGTCTCTTCCCCTTACATACCTGTCTCGATCACGGCGTACGCGTCGGGATCGGTACGGATATCGGTGCAGGCACGACCTTTAATATGTTGCAGACGCTCGGAGAAGCCTACAAGGTCACGCAGTTGCAAGGGAGCAAACTCCATGCCTGTCAGGCTTTTTATCATGCGACACTCGGTGGCGCGCACGCCCTCGATCTCGATCGTTACATCGGCAACTTTATGCCGGGCAAAGAGGCTGACTTCGTGGTCTTGGATCTGGCCGTCAGCCCACTGCAAAAAATGCGTCTGGCGAGCTGCCATGATATCTACGAAAAGCTGTTTTTACTGATGACGCTGGGGGATGACCGCAATATCTGGCATACCTGGGTTAATGGCCACTGCGTCTGGCGTCAGGATGACGTGGAGAAAGCCGCATGATTCGCTTCTTACTTAATCAAACGCTAAAAACGTTAACGGATATCGCAGCGGATACCACGGTACTCCGCTGGCTGCGCACGCAGGAAAGACGCACGGGCACCAAAGAAGGCTGTGCATCGGGAGACTGTGGTGCCTGTACCATCGTCATTGGCGAACCGACCGCGGACGGTATGGCCTACCAGACCGCCAACAGTTGCATCATGCTCATGAGCCAGCTTCACGGCAAACAGTTACTGACCGTGGAAGACCTGTCAGAAAACGGCGTGCTCCATCCGGTTCAGCAGGCCATGGCCGACTGCCATGCCTCCCAGTGTGGCTTTTGTACACCGGGTTTTGTGATGTCGGCCTTTGCGTTACAGAAAGCCGGTTGTACAGGTTCCAGACACGATATTGAACAGCAGTTAGCAGGCAACTTGTGCCGCTGTACGGGCTACCGTCCCATCATCACCGCCGCACAACAGATCTGCGGGTTGGATATCCAGGATCGCTTTCATGAACAGGCACAAAAAACCGCAGAACGACTCAATGAGATACGCATGGCACCGCAAGAAAACGCCCTTGATGAAGCATGCTTACTGCCTGCGACACTCTCGGAAATGGCGATGCTCTATCTGCGTCATCCTTCCGCGCATTTGCTGGCGGGCGGGACCGATTTAGCGCTTAACGTGACACAACACCATCGATCGTTTGAGCGCGTTATCGCCTTACATCAGGTCGAAGAACTGCAAACGATCACAATAACGGATCAGACGATCACGTTCGGTGCAGGAGTCACGCTCCAGCGCTGCCTCCATGCGCTGGAAACACGGATTCCCGCCTTCAGTCAGGCGCTGGAGCGTTTCGCTTCGCGCCAGATACGTAATCAGGGAACACTGGCAGGCAATCTTGCCAATGCCTCCCCCATTGGCGACGGCGCGCCGATGCTATTGGCGCTCAATGCCCATCTGGTGCTACAACGCGGCGACCACTCGCGTGAACTTCCTCTCGATCAATTTTTTCTTGCCTACCGTAAGACGGCCTTACAGACCGGCGAATTTATCCGCGACATCGTAATTCCACGCGCCAGCATTTCCCCGACATTTTCCGCCTGGAAGGTCTCCAAGCGGCGCGATGACGATATCTCCACGGTCTTTGGCGCTTTCAATATCCAGATAGAAGAAGGCCGGGTAACAGAAGCTCGCATCGGGTTTGGCGGCATGGCTGCCACCCCAGCACGCGCAAAAGCCTGTGAACAGGCCCTGTTGCATCGCCCTTTGTCCGATGCGTTAGATTCTGCCTGCGCGGCACTGGCACAGGATTTCTCACCGCTGAATGATTTTCGTGGCAGTGGAGAGTATCGCCTCGCTATCGCACAAAACCTGCTGCGGCGCTACGCCTTGCAACAGCGCCACCCACACGCCGCTCTGGAGATAGACAGCTATGTTGATTAATACAGAACACCGGTCAGAACAGAGGCTGGTGGAACAGTTTCATCGTGAACTGACAGGAGGCGCAGGTCGTAGCCAGAAGCATGACAGCGCGGACAAGCAGGTGAGCGGTCAAGCCGACTATGTGGATGATAAGCCGACTCTGCCCGGATTATTGCACCTCTGTCCGGTGCTGAGCGAGCATGCTCACGCCCATATTCTCGATATCGATACGCAGGCCTGTCTCGCCGTATCAGGCGTCATTCGCGTCCTCAGTTGGCAGGACGTTCCCGGTGATCTGGATGTCGGGGCGCTGGCTCCGGGGGAACCGTTGTTCGCTAAAGAAACCGTGGAATATCACGGTCAGGTGGTGCTGACGGTGGTCGCGGAAAGCGGGGAAGCAGCACAGACCGGAGCCAACGTCGTAAACATCACTTACCAACCGCTGGAAGCGGTGTTGGATGTGGAAGAGGCACTGCGACGCGAATTGTGGGTAGAAGCCCCGCATGTCCATCAGCGTGGCGATGTGGATACCGCGCTGTCTCACGCACCTCACCGTATTCAGGGGCAGTTTCATATCGGCGGGCAGGAGCACTTTTATCTGGAGGGTCAGGTCGCGATGGCCCTACCGGGAGAAGACCATACCCTTCAGGTTTTTTCCTCTACGCAACACCCGACTGAGGTACAAAAACTGGTTTCATCGGTACTCGGCATATCCATGAACAAAGTGACCGTGGATATGCGCCGTATGGGCGGTGGATTTGGCGGCAAGGAAACGCAGGCGGCCAGCATCGCCTGCCACGCGGCATTGGCCGCTTATCTGACTGGACGCCCGGCCAAGCTACGCCTGAGTCGTCGTGATGATATGCGAACAACCGGTAAACGGCACCCTTTCTTCGTGCGTTATGATGTCGGCTTTACCGATGACGGCATGCTGCACGGTGTCGCGATCGATCTGGCGGCAAACTGCGGCTACGCGCTCGATCTTTCCGGTTCGATCTGCGATCGCGCCATGTTTCATGCGGATAATGCCTACTACCTCGGCGATGCACGTATCACTGGCTATCGCTGCCGCACCCACCTGGCCTCCAATACGGCTTATCGCGGATTCGGTGGCCCACAGGGCATGGTCGCCATCGAACAAATTATGGATCGCATCGCTCGGGAATTGGGGTGCGATCCGCTGACGATCCGTAAACGTAACTATTACGGCAAGGCCGAGCGCAATGTCACGCACTACTGGCAAACGGTAGAAGACAATCCCATGCCGGAAATCACCCGACAACTGGAGCACAGCGCGGACTATCACGCACGCCGTGAAGCAATCAGCGTATTTAATGCCGCCAGCCCGGTACTCAAGCGCGGTCTGGCGCTTACGCCGGTAAAATTCGGCATTTCCTTTACGTCGAGTTTTTTAAATCAGGCGGGGGCATTAATCCTGATCTACACCGACGGCACGGTGCAGTTGAACCACGGCGGCACCGAGATGGGACAGGGGCTTAACACCAAAGTCGCGCAGGTCGTGGCTGACGTCTTGCAAATTCCGCTGGAGACGATTCAGGTTACCGCCACCAATACCGGCAAAGTGCCCAACACCTCCCCGACTGCCGCGTCATCGGGTGCTGACCTGAACGGTAAAGCGGCAGAGATCGCGGCGCAAACGCTGAAAACGCGACTGACAGAGATGTTATGTCAATTGCATCACTGTGAAGAACAGAACGTCGTCTTTCGTAACGGCATTGTACAGGTGCCGGGAAAATACTTTCGCTTTGCCGATGTTGCCAATCTGGCATGGCTGAATCAGGTTCCGCTCTCTGCGACCGGCTTTTACAAGGTTCCCGGCATTCACTATGACCGTGCCGCAGGACGAGGCCAGCCGTTTTACTATTTTGCCTACGGCGCGGCCTGCTCAGAGGTACTGGTTGATACGCTGACCGGTGAATATCGGCTACTGCGTACAGATATCCTGCACGATGTTGGGCAGTCGTTGAATCCGGCGTTGGATATCGGTCAGATCGAGGGAGGGTTTATTCAGGGCGCAGGATGGCTGACCTGTGAAGAGCTGGTGTGGAGTCCAGACGGTCGTTTGCTCACCGACAGCCCGATGAGCTACAAAATCCCAGCTATCAGCGATATACCACCCGATTTCCGTGTGCAACTGCTGGAAAACCACGCCAACCCACAGCAGACGGTTTACCGTTCAAAAGCCGTCGGCGAACCCCCTTTTATGTTAGGCATTTCCGTCTGGTGTGCATTACAGGATGCGGTGGCTAGCGTAGCAAACTATCGTCACCATCCGCATCTTGATGCGCCAGCCACGCCTGAACGCGTATTTTGGGGCATACAGTCGCAGCGGGAGACAGCATGAACGATGCCTGGATTAACATTCTGAGTACCTTGCACGCCCGCCATGAAGGGTGCGTCCTGCTGACGCTGCTGGGCGAGAAAGGATCCGTCCCTCGCGATGGAGGCACCAAAATGATCGTCACCCTACAGGAAAGCTGGTTGACCATCGGCGGCGGTAATCTGGAGTACCAATGCATCGCCATCGCGCGCGACATGTTAATGCAGCATGCCACACAGCCGCGCATTGAGCACTTTAACCTCGGCGCCAGAGCGGGACAGTGCTGCGGCGGCATGACCACGGTGTTGCTGGAACCGCTGATTCTGCCGCAGCCGCATATCGTCGTCTTTGGTGCCGGCCATGTCGGTCACGCGCTGGTGTCGTTACTTGCCACCCTGCCCTGCCGGGTATCGTGGGTGGATGAACGGGAAGAGATGTTTCGACAGGTGCCGCCGGGGATCGTCACCCGCCATCTTGACGATCCACTGGATGCGGTGACAGACAGCCCCGCCGGAAGCTATTTCGTGGTGATGACGCATCATCATCCACGCGATTTAGTGCTGGCAGAGGCCATTCTGAAACGGGGCGATTATCGCTACTTTGGCCTGATAGGATCACACACAAAACGCCAGCGCTTTACCTATCAGCTAACTGGAAAAGGCATCAGTGAAGCACGGCTCGCAACCATGCGCTGTCCGGTAGGTCTGCCTGACGTTAAAGGGAAATTGCCTGCCGAAATCGCCGTGGCAATCGCTGGAGAGATTATTGCGGTATACCATCAATCATCAACTACCGCGGTAGGTTGACCAGGACCACGGCGAAATCAGAAACGGCAGATGATAGTGACCGCCCGAGGCGCTGAGGCGAAAATCAATCTGCGCCTCAACAAACAGCGACTCACGGTTTGCTTCGGCAAACCAGTCGCCAATAGCGGCAGTCAGACGATAGTGTCCCGCAGGCAAGGGGGCGTTGACGAACGCCGCGATACGGCCATCTTCATTAGTCACGTCCTCAGCGACAGTACTCCAGCGAGTATCATCCTGTCGTTCTAAGCGTACCTTCACGCCAACGGCAGGTTGACCGACTGCGATATCCAGAATATGGGTACTTAGCGTGCTCATTCGTTAAACACTCCTTCCAGTCTCAATAGGGTGATTTCGCGTAGTTGTTTCAGTGCCTCCTGCGTCTCTTGCTCAGGCGTATTTTGCAGTCGTCGCTCCAATATATGCAGTATGTCCTCCGCGCTACGCCCTTTGGCGCGAACAAGAAACACATAACCAAACTGCGCTTCATATCGGGCATTGCCCTCGCACAATGCCTGTTTAAGTGCCGCATCGTCATGGTTGACCGCCGCCTGCTCTTGTCGCGACAGTTCCGCTTCCTGCGTGCCGCTCGCCGCTTTTTCGCCAATACGCGGATGGGTATGGAGCGCCAACATCAGATCTTCAGCGTGCCAGTCGTGGCTCGCCCGCATTCCGGTATCCAGCACGTCTGCAATATGCCGGTAAGGTCGCCCCTGTACAACCTGTTTGACCCAACGGGTCAGCGCCACGCAGGGCAACAGCAGCGCTTCCGCGTCTTTCTCGTTCAATTGATTAAAGTGCTCAAGTGAAACCATTTCCCCCTCCATCAACCTCAATCCATTATTCGCGTCTTATCCCGCGACGTCATGGTTCAATGACTTGCACAAAGTACGCCACTTTCATTTGGGTACGGAAAAATAGGGATGCGGAAAGGCGTATTCCCCTACTCGAGGCGTAATAACAACAAGACGCCCCTCACCGGGATAACGCCTCCTTCTCGTTGTTGTACAGCCATTACGCCGAAATTCACCGCAACAAACGTTTCACGCCCCCTTGTTGCGCAATGTGACAACAATGTTGCACCCATGTTGTGCAATAAACGCACGCCACATGCGTTTATCTCGCCTTTTTATCGAGCTTAACCCGCGAATACAAACTGGTACTAAAGTTGCAATAAAAACACATATTGATACAAACGTTGCAGGCTGGCGACAGCCAACGGAACAGATGAGCCAGAGGAATAGTGATGAAAGCGACAATCATTGGTGCAGGTATTGGTGGCATAAGCGCAGCGGTAGCTTTAAAAAAGGTGGGTATCACCTGTGAGGTATTTGAAGCGGTTCGCGACATTAAACCGGTCGGCGCCGCGATTTCCGTCTGGCCGAACGGCGTTGCCTGCATGAACCATTTAGGGATGGGCGACATCATGAAACGCTTCGGCGGCCCGATGCACTACATGGCCTATCAGGATTACCGCGACGGGCAAACGATGACCCGTTTTAGCCTGAACGCATTGGTCGAGCAGGTTGGCGAACGCCCTTATCCTATCGCCCGCGCCGAACTGCAAGCCGAGATGCTGGATTTCTGGGGACGAGATACCGTGCAGTTTGGCAAACGCGTTGAACGCATAGCGCAGAATGAACACGGCGTTACCGCCTGGTTTACCGACGGCACCAGTACGCACAGCGATATCTTAATCGCCGCCGACGGTACGCACTCCACGCTCCGGCCGCATGTGCTGGGCTACACACCGGAACGTCGCTACGCCGGGTATGTGAACTGGAATGGTTTGGTACACATTGATGAACACATCGCCCCCGCAAACCAGTGGACCACCTTTGTCGGAGAAGGCAAGCGCGTCTCTCTCATGCCTGTTTCTGACGGTCGATTCTACTTCTTTTTCGATGTGCCGCTTCCTCTGGGATTAGCGGAGGATCGCACCACGGTACGCTCCGACCTACTGCGCTATTTCTCCGGCTGGACACCACAGGTACAACGGTTAATCGCCGCGATCAATCCTGAGACGACCAACAGAATCGAAATCCACGATATCGAACCTTTTCCTCAATTAGTACGTGGCCGGGTCGCGCTGTTAGGTGATGCAGGCCATAGCACAACGCCAGATATCGGTCAGGGCGGCTGTGCCGCGCTGGAGGATGCCGTGGTGTTGGGAGAAACCTTGCAACATTGCGCAGCGAATCAGGCCGATATTGAGGCTGCCCTGCTGCGCTATCAGTCGCTGCGTAGTCCACGCGTCAAGGAACTGGTGCTTAAAGCGCGTAAACGCTGCGATATCACCCACGGTAAAGACAGCGCACTGACGCAAGCCTGGTATGACGAACTGCGCACGGAAACGGGCGAACGCATTATCGCAGGACTGTGCGATATCGTGCGCGGCGCCCCACCCTGCATTCAAAAATAAATCCCTTTACTTCCACTATTGAGGAATCTGCGATGCTGTCTACGTTATCAAAGCTACACCAATTAAGCGCTACCGCTCTGCTTTCGTGCTCACTCCTGCTTTCTCAGGCGCAGGCGGCTGAGCCGGTAAAGGTTAAATTTTCTCTGGACTGGCGCTTTGAAGGCCCCTCTGCCCCCTTCCTGATGGCGAAAGCGAAAGATTATTTTGCGCAGGAAGGTTTGGATGTGCAGATCGATTCGGGTAACGGCTCTGCTGGCGCGGTGACACGCGTGGCGACCGGCGCTTACGATATGGCTTTCGCGGATGTGAATGCGCTGATTGAGCAGGAATCACAGCATCCCGGAACCGGAATAAAAGGCGTGTATATGCTGTATAACACCACGCCAGCCGCTATTTTCCTGTTAAAAAGCAGTGGTGTGACAGAGCCGAAAGCGCTGGCAGGCAAAACCATTGCCGCCCCCGTCTTCGATGCTGGGCGTAAAGCCTGGCCAGCCTTTGCGAAAAAGGTTGGGCTGAATAAAGACGCCGTAACCTGGCAATCTTCCGATCCCACCGTGACACCGAATCTGCTGGTGCGTAAAAATGTGGATGCGATTGCCGGTTTCTATTTTACCAGCCTGCTCAATCTGGAAGCGCGCGGCGCCAAAGCGGACGATCTGGTGATCTTCCCTTATGCCCAGTACGGCGTCGATCTCTACGGCAATAGCATTATCGTCAGCAAAAACATGCAGGAAAACCACCCAGAGGCGATTAAAGCCTTCCTGAGAGCCTTCAACAAAGCGGTAAAAGAAACATTGGCCGACCCTGCGGCTGCGGTGCAATACGTTAAAGCGCAGGACTCGCTGATTAACAGCCAACTGGAAACACGACGTTTGCAAATGGCGTTTGACCAGTTAGTCGTCACGCCGGAGAACAAAAAGATCGGGCTTGGCGATGTCGATCCCGCGCGCATGCAGCGCTCCATTACCGAGGTGGTAGACGCCTTTGGCCTGAAAAACACGCCTGATATGTCAGCCATATTTACTTCTGCATTCCTCCCGCCGCGTGCGGAACGTGATGTCCCCTAAACACTTCAGGTGGTGGTGAATGAGTTTCGTTAAATTTGAGAAAGTCAGCCTGGGCTACAACAGCAGCCAATTGGCGATCAAAGAGATCGACTTCAGTATTGAAGAAAATGAGTTTGTCGCGCTGGTCGGCCCGTCAGGCTGCGGCAAATCAACGTTTATGAAGCTGACTTCCGGGTTGATTTCCCCAACGGAAGGCTATGTTTTCGTCAATAACCGTGAGGTTGCCGGGCCGCAAAAGTGCGTCGGTATGGCATTTCAGGCATCGAATTTACTCCCCTGGCGCACCACGCTGGAGAATGTCATGTTGCCCATGGAGATCGTGGAGCCGTACCGCTCCACCTTCCGGGCGAAACGACGTGAATATGAGCAACAGGCGCGTCGCTTACTGAAACGGGTAGGATTGTCTGGATGCGAACACAAATATCCGTGGGAGTTATCGGGAGGAATGCAGCAGCGTGCATCGATTTGCCGGGCATTGATTCATAAGCCGCGCCTGCTGATGCTGGATGAGCCCTTTGGCGCACTCGATGCCTTCACTCGTGAAGAGCTGTGGTGCATGGTGCGCGATCTCTGGCAAGAAGAACCGTTTACCGTGGTGCTGGTGACGCACGATCTACGCGAGGCCGTCTTTCTGGCAGACACCGTCTACGTCATGAGCACGCGCCCTGGACAGATTCTGGCACGCCGCGAGATCGACTTGCCTCGCCCGCGCGATCTCCAGATTACCTACACCGATACGTTTTCCCGCTATGTATTTGAACTGCGTGAACATATCTCTTCACAACGCCATACCTAAAGGAGAACGCCTCGCTATGTCACGAGCAACACTGATAAGACTCGCCCCCTGGGGACTTCTGCTGTTACTGGGCGGGATCTGGCAAATGGTAGTGGTCGGATTAGAGGTGCCAAGCTACCTCTTTCCTTCATTAAGCGACGTCTACCGTTCGCTCATCACCGACTGGCAGCCTATCGCCGCCCACTCGCTGCAAACCCTTTATACTACGCTAGTGGGTTTTGCACTGGCGGTCGTCGTGGGGGTGTTGCTAGGCGTCGCCGTCGGGGCGTCGTCACTGGTTTACAAAGCAGTTTATCCGCTGCTGGTCGGGTTTAACTCTATCCCAAAAGTGGCGTTTGTTCCGGTACTGGTCGTCTGGTTTGGCATTGGCACCATACCGGCCATCGCGACCGCCTTTCTCATCTCTTTTTTTCCTATCGTGGTCAATGTGGCTACGGGTTTGGCAACCGTAGAACCAGAGATGGAAGATGTCCTGCGTTCCCTCGGCGCTTCCCGTCTAGATATACTGAAAAAAGTCGGTTTGCCCCGCTCTCAGCCCTATTTCTTTGCGTCGTTAAAAGTGGCCATCACGCTGGCATTTGTCGGTTCGGTGATTTCGGAAACGGTCGCGTCCAACTTAGGTATTGGTTACTTGATGATGTCGGCCAGTTCCAATATGAACATGGCGCTCGTCTTCGCCGGGTTGCTGGTCATCGGTGCCATGGGCGTCGTGATGTATGAAATCTTCGCTTTTATCGAGAAGAAAATGACGCATTGGGCACACCGCGGGTAAAAACCACGGACCCAATACGCATTGGCTATCTGTGAAACGTTCTCTCCGAGAGTGCGGCTAGGGTGATATCCCTACAGCCGCACGATCATACCGCGCACATTCAGTACGCCTCTAAAACGGCTTTTCCTCACGCATCGCCAGAATACGTATATATTTGCCACTACAGGCGTGATAATCAGCCACAGCACCATCAAGGATCAGATAAACATGACTTTCTCTCTCCCTTCCCGCTTTTCTGTGCTCACGACTCTTATCACAGGTATCCCTGCTTTGGCCGTTGCCACAACACTCGCCGACAGCACTTTTTCTCATAAAGACTGGGAAGTCGTCTGTGATAACACGCGGTCATGATGCCCTATACACATAACTGTACGCACTAGGGTGTAGATTTTGATAGACGCGGTTTTCCCCTGAACGACTGAGTATTCGCGCTAAGCCTTGTCATTACTGGGTTTTGTGGACTTTGAAGAACTGAGGAGGTATTTTTGGAGCGAGTGAAGGGAATCGAACCCTCGTATGCAGCTTGGGAAGCTGCCGTTCTACCATTGAACTACACTCGCACGGGGAGCGATTGGCATTATAGCGCTATGCCGTTGCCGAGCAAGTAAAAAACCCGGCAAAGTGCTGCGGTTTTGAGCGGTCATGCAGCCGTGGAGAACGGCAGAAACAGCGTCTCATAGCCGCTGGAAATAACGTGCCAGGCAAAGTAGGCAAATAGTATGGCGGAGATCAGGCTACAATAGAATGAGATACGCTCTTTCAGCAGGCGCTGACCGTACTTCACCAGCGCAGCGAGGAAGCATGTCCACAGCACACCGCCCACGAAAAAGCCCAGCAGAAACAGGCTAATCATGAAGGCTGAGCCATCGGTAGACTGCGCGATGATGGTGCCGCCAATCGCCGCAAACCACAGTAATGCCGTCGGTGACGCCAGCGCCATACCGACGCCGCTGAAAAACTCGGTATAACGCGCCGGCGGAGTGGAAGACCCCACCCTATTCCCTGAGTCAGAAAGATCGGCAAAACGTTTCACCTGATAGTCACGCCATGCTGCACGCGCCATGCTGATTGTCATCCAGATCAGAATCAAGCCACCGCCAATCCATAGCGCCCAGCGCACTGGCGTCAGGTTAAAAACCACCGCCAACCCCAGCACCGACAGCGTGGCATAAAACAGATCGCCAAAGCAGGAACCCAGCCCGATATAAAATGCCGAACGCGCTCCGTGCCGCAGCCCACGGTTAATAATGGCAGTATTGACCATTCCCAGATCGAGACACAATGACAGGGAGAGCAACATCCCTGTGAACACAACTAACAACATGGTATTCCCTTCGCGCGTTAAGTAATTAGACGAGTGTAGAGCCCAAAGGAAACGCTGTATTGTCAAAAATTGATACGGCGGAACTGCCCCGGTGTCATGGCGTTGTAGCGGTTGAAGGCTTTCGTGAAATGCGCTTGGTCGGCAAACCCGAGATCCGCCGCCACCTGACTGATCGCCGTCCCCTGCCGCAGCAGTTCCCGCGCTTTACACATACGCCGTTGCATCAACCATGCCAGCGGCGGTAGCCCAACCGCCTGATTAAACGAACGCACGAGATGAGCCACCGACAGATTTTCCTGTTGCGCGAGTTGATCGAGCGTGGGGACATCGCTGAAATCGTTTAGCAATCCGTCTTTGATCCGCGTGATCCGCTCTGCTTCGTTGAACTGGCACAAAGACGGTACATGATGCTGATTTTCCATCAACCCCGCGAGCAGCAGGATAATACGTTCCTGACGTGTGCTGTCATCCACATCAGCGATGACTAACTGTTTTAACTCGGCTGCCAATAGCGGTGACGAATTCCAGCCCCGTGAGAACCGAAAGGTTTGGTGGAAATAATGCTCGAATGCCTGCGGATGAACATACAACGATGCACACTGCCAGCGGTCAAACGCATTGTCACTGCCTTGCAGTTGATCGGGATTGTAAGTCGTTACCATATCGTTGGTCGCAACAAAGGTTTCGCCATCCAGCCAGACCGTCTCTAGCCCGCTGAGATTGGCGCTGATGACGAACTCATCGTGCGTATGTCGTGGAAAACTGCGGCCGTTGGTTAACAGCGCCAGCTCGAACCAGGCATCGCGGTAAGTCATCATAAGGAGGTTCCGGCAGTGAATGAATGCCTGAAAATAGCATCTTCCCCCGTCGAACAACAATCACAGAATGCGCGGGGAAAATCGCAATGATGAGATACCGGATAGCACCCATAAAAAACCGGTGCAATCGCACCGGTTTAGAAGGTTCAGCTAAAACGAACTTACTTCTGCGGACGCATCGCCGGGAACAGGATCACGTCGCGAATGGTGTGGCTGTTAGTGAACAACATCACCATACGGTCGATACCGATACCCAGACCCGCGGTCGGCGGTAGCCCGTGCTCCAGCGCCGTTACGTAGTCTTCGTCGTAGAACATCGCTTCATCATCACCCGCATCTTTGGCGTTCACCTGCTGAGCAAAACGTTCTGCCTGATCTTCGGCATCATTCAGCTCGGAGAAGCCGTTACCGATTTCACGGCCGCCGATGAAGAATTCAAAGCGATCGGTGATGTCTGGGTTTTGATCGTTACGACGCGCCAGCGGTGACACTTCCGCCGGATATTCAGTGATAAAGGTTGGTTGGATCAGGCTGCTTTCTGCCGTCTCTTCGAAAATCTCGGTCACGATACGGCCCAAGCCCCAGCTTTTTTCGATCTTAATGCCCAGAGACTGAGCGATCGCGGTCGCTTTCTCCAGATCGTCCAGATCGGCGACGTTGGTTTCAGGACGGTATTTGCAGATCGCTTCGCGCATCGTCAGCTTCTCGAACGGCTTACCGAAGTCGAATGTCTGATCGCCGTATTCCACCGTCGTCGAACCCAGCACGTCCTGCGTCAGCGTACGGAACAGGTTTTCCGTCAACACAATCAGGTCCTTATAATCGGCATACGCCATATAAAGCTCCATCATGGTGAATTCAGGGTTGTGACGTGGCGAAACACCTTCGTTACGGAAGTTACGGTTAATCTCGAACACACGCTCGAAGCCACCGACAACCAGACGCTTCAGATACAGTTCCGGCGCGATACGCAGGTACATGTCGATATCCAGCGCGTTATGGTGCGTGATGAACGGACGCGCAGACGCACCGCCGGGGATCACCTGCATCATCGGCGTTTCGACTTCCATGAAGCCGCTATCCACCATGAAGCTACGGATCGCCGCCATCACTTTGGAACGGATGCGGAAGGTATTGCGAGATTCATCGTTAGCGATCAGATCCAGATAGCGCTGACGATAACGGGTTTCCTGATCGGCCAGACCGTGGAATTTATCCGGCAGCGGACGCAGCGCTTTGGTCAACAGACGCAGTTCGGTACAGTGGATAGACAGCTCGCCCGTCTTAGTTTTGAACAGCTTACCGCGCGCGCCGAGAATATCGCCCAAATCCCACTTCTTGAACTGCTCGTTATAGATGCCTTCCGCCAGATCGTCACGGGAAACATACAGCTGAATGCGACCGCCAACGTCCTGCAAGGTCACGAAAGAGGCTTTACCCATGATGCGACGGGTCATCATACGACCCGCAACGGTCACTTCGATGCCCAGTTCTTCCAGCTCTTCGTTCTCTTTGCCATCGAACTCAGCGTGCAGACGATCGGACGTGCTGTCACGGCGGAAATCATTCGGGAAGGCAATCCCGGTTTCACGCAGCGCCACCAGCTTTTCACGACGCGTTTTTAATTCGTTATTCAGATCTTGCGCCTGATCGGCACCCTGTGATTGTGATTCAGCCATGTGAATTTCTTATAACCCCGCTTTTAAACTTGCTTCAATAAATTTGTCCAGATCGCCATCCAGTACGGCCTGAGTGTTACGTGTTTCCACTCCGGTACGTAAGTCTTTGATGCGCGAATCATCCAGAACATAGGAACGAATCTGGCTACCCCAGCCGATGTCAGATTTGTTGTCTTCCATCGCCTGTTTCTCAGCATTTTTCTTTTGCATCTCAAACTCGTACAGCTTCGCTTTCAACTGCTTCATCGCCTGATCTTTGTTTTTATGCTGGGAACGGTCATTCTGACACTGCGTGACAATGTTGGTCGGAATATGGGTAATACGCACCGCGGATTCTGTCCGGTTAACGTGCTGACCACCCGCACCCGATGCGCGGTACACGTCAATACGCAGGTCGGCTGGATTGATTTCGATATCGATATCGTCCTCAACTTCCGGGTAGACAAACGCGGAGCTGAATGAGGTGTGGCGGCGGCCGCCGGAATCGAACGGGCTCTTACGCACCAGACGGTGTACGCCGGTTTCGGTACGCAGCCAGCCAAATGCATAGTCACCGATGATCTTGATGGTGGCAGATTTCGTCCCCGCCACGTCACCGTCTGACTCTTCAATAATTTCGGTTTTAAACCCTTTGGCTTCCGCCCAACGCAGGTACATACGCACCAGCATGCTGGCCCAGTCCTGCGCTTCCGTACCGCCAGAGCCCGCCTGAATATCCAGGTAACAATCTGCACTGTCGTACTGGCCGGAGAACATGCGACGGAATTCGAGCTGGCCTAATTTATTTTCCAGCGCGTCCAGTTCTACCGAGGTTTCATTAAACGTATCTTCGTCTTCTTCTTCCACCGCGAGCTCAAGCAGACCAGCCACATCTTCCAGACCCTGAGTCAGTTGATCGATGGTGTCTACGATAGCTTCCAGCGAGGAGCGTTCTTTTCCCAATGCCTGAGCGCGTTCAGGCTCATTCCAGACATCAGGTTGTTCCAGTTCGGCGTTTACTTCTTCGAGGCGTTCTTTCTTGGCATCATAGTCAAAGATACCCCCTAAGAACGGCACTACGTTCAGACAGATCCTGAATGCGGTTTTTCACCGGATTAATTTCAAACATGATTTTTTATATTCTTACGTTAAGTCGTTGACAACGGAATGATGTAACCCACCATTCTAGCGGATAAAACGCCCGGTTTATAGACTTTCTGCCCACCGTATGTGGTTCACGCGCGCGGCCACAGATGTTGGATCATCAATTGCACCGAGCGTTTACCGCGAAACTCGTTAATATCCAGCCGGTACACCATTTCGACTTCTTTAATGCTCGGATCCGGCCAGAGGGTGGTATCGACATTGAACGCAATGCCATCTAACAGCGGCACAGCGCCTGTTGCGCCGAGCGGTTCAAACATCGCTTTCAAATGGCGCTCTTTCAGCAGGCGGGGTTGAAGAATACGGAAGCAGCCATCGAACGTCGGTTCAGGGAATGACTGCCCCCACGGCCCCGCGTAACGCAGCATTTCTGCCGTTGAGAGCAAATCCAGTTCCGGCAGCACCAGTTCGCCATCAGACCAGACAACGCCTTCAAGCTGCGACGGATCGAGCCATTCGCCAACCAGTTCGCCGAAGCGCTGACGGAAATCCTCAAACCGATCTTCATGCAGAGACAGCCCTGCCGCCATCGCGTGTCCGCCGAATTTCTGCATCATACCGGGATACAGCGTATCCAGCCGCTCCAGCGCATCGCGCAGATGCAAGCCGGAAATGGAACGCCCGGACCCTTTCAGCATGCCGTCACCCGCAGGAGCAAAGGCAATCACAGGGCGATGAAAACGCTCTTTAATGCGTGAAGCCAGAATACCCACAACACCCTGATGCCATTCCGGGTGGTACATCGCCAGACCATAAGGCAATTCAGTGCGGGTGCGCTCCAGCGATTCACACAGGCGCAGCGCTTCTGCCTGCATCCCCTGCTCGATCTCCCGCCGATCCTGATTCAACGCATCTAAATCATTCGCCAGCATGCGCGCCTGAGTAATATCGTTACTCAATAACAGCTCAACGCCGACCGTCATGTCATCCAGCCGACCAGCGGCATTCAGCCGTGGCCCAAGCGCAAAACCTAAATCGCTGGCGACCAGTTGGCTGGCATCGCGGTTCGCCACTTCCAGCAGCGCCCGAATACCCGGGCGGCATTCGCCCGCACGAATGCGGTTCAGCCCCTGCGCGACCAGAATTCGGTTATTAGCATCCAGCGGCACCACATCTGCGACCGTACCCAGCGCCACCAGATCCAGCAATTCGGTGAGGTTCGGCTTCGCCAGCCCCTGTTGCGTAAACAAGGGTTGCGTAAACCAGTCACTATTACGCAAGCGCACAAACAGCGCCATCATCAGGTAAAACGCGACACCCACGCCCGCCAGCGCCTTGGAGGGAAACTGACAGTCAGGCAGATTAGGGTTAATCATGGCGTCGGCGGCTGGCAGAATTTCACCCGGCAGATGGTGATCGGTCACCAGCACGGCAATACCACGCCGATGAGCATCCTCGACACCCGCGTGAGAAGAGATCCCGTTATCCACGGTCACAATCACTTCTGCACCCAGTGCGGCGGCCTGCGCCACCACTTCCGGGCTTAGTCCGTAGCCGTCTTCAAAACGGTTCGGCACCAGATATTTCACGTTCACGCCGCCCATACTGCGCAGTGCCAGCACGGTGAGCGCGGTGCTGGTGGCACCATCGGCATCAAAATCGCCAACGATGACGATGCAGCGCTTCTCGGCCAGTGTGTGTTGCAGCAGATCGACCGCTTTATCAATCCCGCTTAACAACCGGTAATTGAGCAAACCGCTCAGGCGATGTTCCAGCTCCTGAGCGCCTTTCACGCCGCGCTGCGCATAGAGGCGACGTAGCAAAGGCGGAACGGTGTCAGGTAAATCAATGTCCTCCGCCAACGGACGCCGACGGAGTTGGGTAATCATATCCACGTAGCATTAACCGCCGGTTTTCTTCGAGGCTTTATGTTCTTCCAGCATCGCCAGCATTTCTTTCGGCCCTTGGTACCCCGGCACGACCAGCCCGTCTTGCAGCACGATGGCGGGGGTGCCCTGCACGCCGAACTGTATGCCCAGTTGGTAATGCGCGGCGATATCCGTTTTACACGTTGCTGGCGAGATCGCATCGCCCTTCATCGCGTTATCAAACGCGGCATTGCGATCGGCCACGCACCAGATGGACTGCATATCTTTTGCGGCTGGCGATTTCATGCCCTGACGCGGGAATGCCAGATAGCGCACGGTAATGCCCAGCGCGTTGTAATCTTTCATCTGCTCATGCAGTTTGTGGCAATAACCGCAGGTGATGTCAGTGAAAACGGTAATAACGTGTTTTTCCTGTGCGGCTTTATACACAATCATCTGTTCTTGTAACGCATCCAGCTTGCCGATCAGGATTTTATTGGTGGTGTTGACTGGCATAGTACCGCTCACGTCGTAAAGCGGGCCTTGCAGCAAATGCTTGCCGTCTTCACTGATGTACAACACGCCGCTATCGGTAATGACGGTTTTCATACCCGCCAGCGGCGAAGGCAGGATTTCCGCCCCTTGCATCTCCAGACGCGTCAATGTCTGTTTGATCGCGGCATCATCGGCGTGGGCAAAATTGGTTGCCGTCGCGCTCAGTAAAGAAAGCAGTAATAACCCTTTTTTCATTTTATCAATCCTGTTTGTGTCGCAACGTCATGGTAAATACGTCGCTCGTAGCAATACGCCGGGGTGGTTGGCGAGAGGTTTCGCCGGCCAGATAACATCCTGTTACTCTGTATAATGACTCGATTGGTTACGCTATCCCCTATGCGCGCGGATGGTGCTGCTGGTGAAGCTGCTTCAGCCGCTCCGTCGCCACATGGGTATAAATTTGCGTCGTGGAAAGATCGCTGTGCCCTAAGAGCATCTGTACGACCCGTAAATCCGCGCCGTGGTTCAATAAATGGGTAGCAAACGCGTGACGCAAGACGTGCGGCGAGAGCTTTTCGCTATCAATGGACGCCAGTACCGCATAATACTTGATGCGATGCCAGAACGTCTGGCGCGTCATTTGCCGTGCGCGATTGCTGGGAAACAGTACATCCAGCGTTTGCCCATTCAGCAGCCACGGGCGACCGTGCTCCAGATAATACTCGATCCAGTACACCGCTTCTTCACCAAGCGGCACCAGCCGTTCTTTATTGCCTTTCCCCAGCACGCGTACCACGCCCTGCCGCAGGCTGACATCACTCATCGTCAAACCGACCAGTTCGGAAACACGTAGCCCCGTCGCATACAATACCTCAAGCATGGCCTTATCGCGTAACTCTAGCGGTTGTTCAATGCTCGGGGCGTTGAGCAATGCATCAACCTGCGCCTCGCTCAAATCTTTGGGTAAACGCTGCGGCAGTTTCGGGGACGATAGCACGGCGCTGGGATCGTCGCTGCGCAACTTTTCCCGATAAAGGTACTGGAAAAAGCGACGCATCGCACTCAACAAACGGGCCGAACTGGTCGCCTTGTAGCCGCCATCAACCCTATCCGCGAGAAACGCCTGAAGATCGAGCGCCTGCGCCTGTAGCAAATCGTTGTCATGATGTGCAAGCCATTCCGCCAGTGCACGCAAATCCAATCGATAAGACGCCAGCGTATTCTCGACCAGATTTCTTTCCAGCCACAGCGCATCGAGAAACTGCTCGATAAGCGCCTGATCGTGTTCTTGCATCGCCGTGTCCCTCTTCACTGATTGGCAATATTATGCCGATGAGGCGGCGATTTTACATCTTCATTAAGGCTGTCTTCTCTCGCAGAAAGAATTGTGTGTGATCTCACATATTCCGTGAACCTCAACATCACCATAACATTCTCCGGCAAAAATCAGACCACAGCACATTATATTTTACGTATCGCTCATATATCGGAACAGGCTCCTTGGAGCCGCGTATCCTCTGGCATTGCCCTTACTGAATCAACGTTGAAAAGCCGATTTTTCTATGCGTAGAATGGCCGTTCGTGTTGTTAAAATAAAGAAACATTATGCAAGCCACCGTCACTCCCACTCTCGATGCCGAAGCGGAAGCACCACCCGTAAACTCACGCAACAAAGTGATTGTTGCGTCACTCATTGGCACCGCTATCGAATTTTTCGATTTTTATATCTATGCCACCGCTGCGGTGTTGATTTTCCCGCACATTTTCTTCCCGCAGGGCGATCCAACGGCCGCGACGCTACAGTCGCTGGCCACCTTTGCGATTGCCTTTGTGGCTCGCCCTATTGGCTCGGCAGTCTTCGGTCACTTCGGTGACCGCGTCGGACGTAAAGTCACGCTGGTCGCCTCTCTGCTGACCATGGGGGTTTCAACCGTTCTGATTGGACTATTACCTACCTACGAGACCATTGGTATTTTTGCACCGATTCTGCTGGCACTGGCGCGCTTCGGTCAGGGGCTGGGTCTGGGCGGTGAATGGGGCGGTGCGGCGCTGCTGGCGACCGAAAATGCCCCGTCCCATAAACGTGCGCTGTATGGGTCGTTCCCCCAGCTTGGCGCACCGATTGGCTTCTTCTTCGCAAACGGTACCTTCCTGCTGTTGTCCTGGCTGCTGACGGAAGAGCAGTTCATGACCTGGGGCTGGCGCGTGCCGTTCGTGGCGTCCGCCGCGCTGGTGCTGGTTGGCCTGTATGTCCGTATCTCTCTGCATGAAGCCCCGGTGTTTACCAAAGCGGTTAAAGCCGGTAAGCAGGTGCGTATGCCGCTGGGGACGCTGCTTAGTAAGCACATGAAAGTCACGATCCTCGGCACCTTCATCATGCTGGCGACCTATACGCTGTTCTACATCATGACCGTTTACTCCATGACGTACGGTACAGCGCCTGAACCTAAAGGGCTTGGCTTCTCGCGTAACAGTTTCCTGTTGATGCTGATGATTGCGGTGATCGGCTTTGGTCTGATGGTGCCGGTAGCGGGTTACCTGGCGGATGCCTTTGGCCGCCGTAAGACCATGATTACCATCACCTGCCTCATGATCGTCTTCGCCATGCTGTTCCCTTATATGCTCGGTTCGGGCAACCAAGTATTGGTGATGGGCTTTCTGGTGCTGGGTCTGAGCATCATGGGGCTAACGTTCGGCCCGATGGGTGCCCTGCTACCGGAGTTGTTCCCGACGGAAGTACGCTACACCGGCGCGTCATTCTCCTATAACGTCTCATCAATTCTGGGGGCATCAGTCGCACCGTATATCGCAGCGTGGCTGACGGCCAATTACGGTCTGTTCTACGTCGGTGTTTATCTGGCGGCCATGGCGTCACTGACGCTGATTGCACTGCTGGCGACCAGAGAAACGCGCCACCAGTCTCTGGGATAAATGTCCCCTCAGTGAGGGTCACGGCCCTCACTGCACCTTTCCTTACTCCTGTTCTCCTTTTAGAATACCGACATCCTGCGGCATCATTCGCCCGTCACGTTATCTCTGTGGCCTGAGTCGAACGCGCCCTTACTGATAAAAATTGTTTATAAGCACTCACTATGAAAATCGGTCTGTTTTACGGCTCAAGCACCTGTTACACCGAAATGGCGGCGGAAAAGATTCGCGACATTCTGGGCGAAGAACTGGTGGATCTGCACAACGTTAAGGACGTCGATCCTCAACGAATGGAAGATTACAGTACGCTGATTCTCGGCATCCCAACCTGGGATTTCGGTGAGATTCAGGAAGACTGGGAGAACATCTGGGGTCAATTAGCGACGCTAAACCTCAAAGGCAAAGTCGTCGCGCTCTACGGTATGGGCGACCAGCTTGGCTATAGCGAATGGTTTCTTGATGCGCTGGGCATGCTGCATGACCAACTGCTGCCGCTGGGTGTCACATTCGTTGGATACTGGCCGACAGAAGGCTATGATTTCATCAGTCCGAAACCGCTGACTGCCGACGGCAAACACTTTGTCGGACTGGCGCTGGACGAAGTGAACCAATACGATCTTAGCGATGAACGGCTGGAACAGTGGTGCGAACAGATCCTGCAAGAGATGGCGTCACTACTGTAAATAGTATTAACCGACGGGAGTAAGCACGATGAAAATGTTACTCATAGCAGTCACAGGATTGTTGCTTGCCGGGTGCGCTCAAACAGGCACGCAGGAATACGCCAGAAATCTGGGCGGGAAATGCGATGTACCGCAATATTACGATATCGATTTCTCAAGGTTTGATGAGACAGCCCAGCAAATCGCGCACGCGACGGGTTGCGGCATCATCACCGATACCACGCTGACTGGCGCGATTAAGCCGCATCCCGTTAAAGGTTATCTAACCAGACGGGAAGCCGTGTTTATGGCGATTCAGGGGACGTCGCTGAAGGTGACCCAGCAGGAACCGGATACGATTACCGTTGAATAAAACCTTCACAGATATCTTTGCGACAACGCTCTGTGAAGGTTGATGTTCGTGAAGATTAAAGCAGCTTAGCGCTTTTGTAACCAGCGGGTACGCGCAGCGGTATCAAGGAAACTCCACGCGACAAAGCGGCTTTGTTTCTGGCCTTGCGCCATATCGATGGTTTTGACCTTTTCCGCATCAACCGCTTCCAGCGCGCGGTAAATCTCCGGCAGGTTCTCTTTACGTGACACCAGCGACGTAAACCACAGGCACTGACGGGAAAAACCGGCGCTCTCCTTGATCATCTGACCAATAAAAGCTGACTCGCCGCCTTGGCACCACAGCTCATCCTGCTGGCCGCCAAAATTCAGCGGTGAGCGTTTATCCAGCCCCAGATTATGCAGTTTGCGCTGCGTTCCCTGACGCGCATCCTCAGCGGAGGCGTGGAACGGCGGATTACACATGACCGCATCAAACGTATCATTCTTATGAATGATACCAGCGAGTATCGCTTTGCTGCTTTTCTGACGACGCAGACGAATCGCCCGATTCAAACCGGGGTTCGCCTCAATCGTTTGGTTAGCCGCTTTCATCGCTAGCGGATTAATTTCGCTACCGGTAAAACGCCAGCCGTATTCACGATGCCCAATCAGCGGATAAATACAGTTGGCGCCGCAGCCGATATCCAACACGGAAGCCTCGCGTGGCACCACCGAGCGGTTATCTTCCGCCAGCAAATCAGCCAGATGGTGAATGTAGTCGGCACGGCCGGGAATCGGCGGGCACAGAAAACCGTCTGGAATCGTCCAGTAGTCAATTTGATAAAAATGCTGCAACAGCGCCTGATTCAGCGCTTTCACCGCTTCGGGGTTAGCGAAGTCGATTGACTCATCACCGTAGGCATTTACCGTTACAAACGGAGTCAGCGCAGGGTAGCTCTGTTTGAGCGCGGGGAAATCATAACGATCGCGATGGCGATTACGAGGATGCAGACCATTTTTTTGCACTGCGGGCTTAGTCATCAGTGATATCCAATCAATTTCAAAATACGGCCAGACGATGACCAAATAAAAAATATATCCAACGTGCAGCTATCTCGCCCAGTGTTTCTGCTGCAAAAGAAACTGACGTAGATGACGCCACTCGTCATCTCCCATGCAGTCCGATGCCAGCCACAGCTGTTGTCTGCCTTTATCGTTAACAGCCTGCAATGACAGCAATACGCCATTTTTCAGCAACCACGGTCGTTTAACGATCTGCCATTCCTGCTGCCGCCAGCTCAGGGTAGTTTCGCTGAGCAGCACGATTTCCCCCTGTAAGGATTTGATATTCCTTTGGCTACGGATAAAACCGAACATTACCATTGTGACCAGACACAGCCACAGCCATGCATAACCTTCCGGCCACGGCGCCAGAAGAGTGAGCAATACTAAGAGGCCATGCACAACCAATGACAACAGTTGCATGCGCCAGGAAACGCGCAGATCACATTGCCACTGGGCCACGATCTTTATTTCGCGTCTGAATAAGAGAAATCATGCGTTTCAGCTCTCCGTCTTTCGGCTCGCCGTGGTTCATCAGCCAGTTGAATAAATCGGGATCGTCACTTTGTAACAGACGTACAAACGTGCGCTTATCGCTGTCACTGAGTGTGTCATAGTCATGCTCAAAAAACGGCATGATCGCGATATCCAGTTCGCGCATACCACGGCGGCATGCCCAATGAATGCGTGATTTATTATCGATTTCCATGTTTCATGTCCACCTTGTTATCGCAACGTGCGGCTAGTGTACTCCGATTCCGGTAGCGGGTATCAACTAATAGTAACATTTTGACATAGTAACATTTTGACATAGTTTACCCGCGTGCGCCGCGCCGAACAGCAGCAGGATGTGCTATGCAATAACGCTGCGTGAATAACCACTTGCAAACCCTGAACGCTCTTTTACCATTAAGCCATTCGGGCATCCCCCTTAGCGCAGGATTGTACTATATGGTTAACCAACATACGGCTCATCAACTTCCTTTTGCCTCACAACCTTTATTGGCTTCCGCCCAACTGGCCGCCACGCTCATCTCGCTGGATGACTGGGCGCTGGCCACGGTGGTTGGGCCGGATACCGTCAAATACCTTCAGGGGCAGGTCACCGCAGATGTCAGCGTGCTTGCTGACGATCGGCACGTCCTTTGCGCGCACTGCGATGCGAAAGGGAAAATGTGGAGCAACCTGCGTCTGTTCCATCACGGCGAAGGCTTTGCTTTCATTGAGCGTCGTAACCTGCGCGACACCCAGCTTAGCGAACTGAAAAAATACGCCGTTTTCTCGAAAACAACGATTGCACCGAACGACAATGCCGTACTGCTGGGCGCGGCAGGGGCGGGCATCCGCGAACTATTGGCCTCTGTATTTAGCCAACTTCCAGATACCGAGCACCCAGTCGTGCAGCACGAAGGGGCAACCTTACTGCATTTTGCCCATCCAGCAGAACGTTTCCTGCTGGTACTGTATCCTGAGCAAAGTGCGTCACTGCTTGAGCAACTTGGCGATAAAGTCAGTCTGAATGACAGCCGCCAGTGGCTGACGCTGGATATCGAAGCAGGCCAGCCAATCATTGACAGCGCAAACAGTGCGCAGTTCATCCCGCAAGCGACGAATTTACAGGCATTAAATGGGATTAGCTTCAGCAAAGGGTGCTATGCCGGTCAGGAAATGGTGGCGCGGGCAAAATATCGTGGTGCGAACAAGCGTGCGCTTTACTGGCTGGCAGGTAAGGCCAATCAGCTCCCGCAAGCGGGGGACGACCTCGAATTACAGCTCGGCGAAAACTGGCGCCGTACCGGTACGGTGTTGGCAGCCAGCCAATTGCAGAACGGTGAGGTGTGGGTACAGGCCGTGTTGAATAACGATCTCACCGCGGAGAACGTCCTGCGCGTACGCGAAGATGCCGACAGCCAACTCACGGTTCAGCCGCTGCCGTATGAAATAACGGATTAATTCGACGAGTTAAGCCACAGTATGAATATGGTAAATCTCTCCTCAGAACGATAACAGTGATAATGGAATAGAAGAGTAAAGCGTCCGCGACAGGGACAAAAGCGTCAGGAACGCTTTTGAACGTCGTTTACGACGGCACTGAAAGGGTGAATCTCAGGGATGAGATTCATATCCGAGCGGCTCGAGCGTACAGGGAGGTATTCACCGCGTCTTTACGATCTATCCATTATCACTGCACGCCATACGTTTCAGGCAAGCATTCGAAGATTAAATATAAAGATAAATCGCCAGAAAGTGGCAGACGCTGCCGCCCAGCACAAAGCCGTGCCAGATCGCGTGATTATAGGGAATGCGCTTGCAGGCGTAGAAAATCACCCCCAGCGTATACACCACGCCGCCCACCGCCAGCAACGTCACGCTCCCCGCTGCCAGCTTCATTACCATCTGGTAAATCACCACCAACGACAGCCAACCCATCACCAGATAGGTAATCAATGACAACACTTCAAAACGGTGGGCAAACGCCAGTTTGAAAATCACGCCCAGCAGCGCCATTCCCCAGATAACGACCATCAGACCATGCGCCAACGGTGAATCCAGCCCCACCAGCAAAAACGGCGTATAGGTTCCGGCAATCAACAGATAGATAGCGCAGTGGTCGAATTTTTTCAGCCACGGCTTAATACGCTGAGATGGGATCGCGTGGTACAACGTTGAGGCCAAAAACAGTAGGATAATACTGCCACCATAGAGGCTGTAGCTGGTGATCGCCACGTTGCCAGCATCATTGTTGACAGCCTGCACCAGTAGCAGAACCAGGCCAACAATCCCGAAAATCACACCGATTCCGTGGCTTATGCTATTCGCAATTTCCTCGGCCAGAGAGTATTCCGGCACCTGTGTATTTTTTGACATCAATAAATTCCGCAGTCGCGTGTTCTGACATTATTTTTTCCATCTTTCGCGCTGTTTTATACAAGATGAAACAGACGCAGGTGTTTAACCTTTGAGCAGATTAACTGAGAATAGTTTCAGTGTACACGTGTAAGCTAGAAAATTATTTTTGCCTTCTCCTGAAACGGGAACGCACTTAACGCGTAATCATTCATGTCAATCTCAGGCAACATCCCCTACAATGATCGGCTTCGATATTTCCCTATATTTTTAAGGGCTATGCCGTTTTTACCGGTTCTTTACGCTAACGGTCATCCGGTTCTGACGCTCACAGCACCTTCCTGTAGTTTTGGTTTTCACTGCATGATTTTTACTGCATCGTTTTCACTGCAAGAGGTAAGCGTTTCATGTCATCTTCCCCATCTACTCTGAATTTCGGTTCTATGACCGATGTTTTCAGCTTTTTGATAGAAATCGATAAATTAAAAAGCGTGCAGCGCCGTAACAAAATCATCGGTAGCGAACGCCACGAAGATTCAGCCGAACACAGTTGGCATTTCGCCGTTGCGGCAATGGCGCTAGCCCCTTATGCGGGTAAAGGCGTCGATATTCAGCGTGTTATCCAAATGGCGCTGATTCACGACATCGTCGAAATCGATGCAGGCGATGTGATCGTTTACGATCTCTCTGCTCGTCTGGCGATTCACGATCAGGAAGTCGCTGCCGCCGCCCGTATCTTTGGCCTGCTACCGGAGCCACAGCGTCAACAATTCCACGATTTGTGGGAAGAGTACGAAGCCAATGAAACCCCCAGCGCCCAGTTCGCCATGATGCTCGATCGCGTCATGCCGATGCTGATGAACCTGTCCAACGGCGGTCAAAGCTGGGTAGAAAATGGCATCCGTCTGGAGCAGGTTCTTGGCCGCGCCGAATTCATCGCCACCATCAACCCAGAACTGTGGCACTACCTGAAGCTGCATCTGGAAGACGCCAAAACCAAAGGCTGGTTGCTATAATGCGGTTTTCCCGCTAGACCGCCCCATCGCCGGGCATGCACGTCAGGAGAGGGTGATGTCGTTAAAAACAATCGCGAATAATCTGAGTTTGTCCGTGGCGGCGGTGAGCCGTGCTCTAAACGGTCATCGGGATATCTCCGACGCCACGCGCCAGCGTATTCAAGAAGAAGCAGAGCGTATTGGGTATCGCCCCAATACTCATGCGCGTCGCCTGAAAATGGGTAAAAGCAACGCCGTCGGGCTGGTCTATCCCTACGCCTCCTCTCTGAGTAACGATATCTTTTTTGAGATGATTGGCGCGATCAGTCGCAAGCTGGCACAGCATGAGGTCGATTTTCTCCTGCTAGCTGACGAGCAAGATGCCTGTCAGAGTGCCGCCCGGTTGATCGCCAGCCGCCGGATCGACGCGTTGATCGTGGCGCATACATGCGAACAGGATGCACGACTGACGCTACTGCAACGTAGCAATGTGCCTTTTCTGGCGCTGGGGCGCAGCCAGCTCCCTCACCCTTACGCCTGGTTCGATTTTGACAACCGCACGGGCATGGCGCTGGCGACCGAACACCTGCTTGAACTCGGCCATCGCCGTATCGCTATGTTAAGTGAAGACCACCCGCAGGCGTTTATCATGCAGCGTCGTCAAGGCTATCGCGATACCCTGCAACGCCACGGCCTGCCGTTTCACGACGCCTATCTGCGCTGTGTTAACCCCACGCGCCGCGCGGGCTATCAGGCCATGCTCGACCTTCTGGCGTTGCCTGAACCACCCACCGCTATCGTGATGGATGGCAACGTCCACGGCGATGGCGCTGTCGCCGCGTTGCAGCAGGCCGGTCGCCTTTCCGGTTCACATCCAATCGCATTAGTGATGTATGACGGCTTGCCACAGGACAGCCTGACCGACCTCAACGTGACAGCCATCGAGCAAGCAACACGTGAGCAGGTTGGCGAACAGATTGCCAGTATGATGCAAGCGCTCATCGCGGGCGAATCCGTAGAAAACTTGCAGGTGTTATGGCAGCCAACGTTACGCCTCGGTAAAACGAGTTTTCCCGCCTAATCGATTCTGCTCTCTGCCACATTTCATATAAAGCCATCGGTTGATGTGCTACGCCAGCCGTCAGAGAGATGCCCTTCACATCTTCATCGCAACCTTTTTCTATTTCGTGGCAATTATTTTAACAACATCACACTTCTTAAACGTTTAAGTTGATGACTTAAACGTTTAAGTTTTCACTGAGATCCACTATTCGTTATTGAGTCATCGTAATTTGGAGTCTTCCTCATGAAGCGTGATATTGTCCAATTAACCAGCGCGCAGTGCGATGTCATCGTACGCTGCGCCCCGGCAGCAGAAATTCTCTACTGGGGGCCACGGCTGCGTGGTTTTTCGCCAGAAGATATCATTTCTCTACAACGCCCTGTCGCTAACGGTCGTCTGGATGTGGATCTTCCTCTAACGCTGGCGATGGAATACGGGCGTGGCCAGTTCGGTTCACCGGGTATTGAGGGACACCGTTCAGGCTATGACGCCGCGCCGATCTTCACGACGACGCAGACTGACGTTCAGGACAATACGCTCACCATCACGGCGGAAGATGCACAGGCAGGGCTTCGCCTGGTCAGCGAGCTGCGTCTGGATCCGCAGACCGATGTATTGCAACTGCGCCATACGCTAGAGAATCTGCGTGCGGATGCCTGGCAAGTACAGCGCCTCGCCGTCACGCTGCCCGTCCCAGAACGGGCGAGCGACGTTATGGCGTTCCACGGCCGCTGGCTGCGCGAGTTTCAGACCCACCGCCTCACGTTGCAGCACGGCGGTTTTATTCAGGAAAGCCGTCGGGGAAGAAGTTCCCACGAGTATTTCCCCGCCTTTATCCTTGGCGAGTCCGCATTCAGCGAAGAGCGTGGCGCTGTCTGGGGTGTGCATTTAGGCTGGAGCGGCAACCACCGCTTGCGTGCCGATATCAAAACGGATGGCCGTCGCGTCGTACAGGCGGAAGCCCTGTATCTGCCGGGTGAAATCACGCTGGCACAGTCGGAATCCCTCACCACGCCGTGGGTCTACGCCGCCTTCTCCGATGCCGGTTTAAACGGCATGAGCCAGCGCTATCACACCTTCTTGCGCCAGTCCCTGATCTCATTCTGCGGCGATAAACCACGTCCGGTACACCTCAATACGTGGGAAGGGATCTATTTCGATCATGACCCCGAGTACATCATGCAGATGGCGAGCAAAGCCGCCGACGTCGGCGTAGAGCGCTTTATTATCGATGACGGTTGGTTCCGTGGACGTCACCATGACCAAGCCGCACTCGGCGACTGGTATCTGGACGAGGAAAAATACCCTAACGGGCTGATGCCCGTGATTGAGCATGTCAAAGCCTTGGGAATGGAGTTCGGCATTTGGGTCGAACCGGAGATGATTAACCCCGATTCCGACCTGTTTCGTGCCCATCCCGACTGGGTACTGCAATTGCCCGGCTACGCGCAGCCAACGGGTCGCTACCAGTACGTACTGAATTTAAACCAGCCCGACGCCTTCGCTTACCTGCTGGAGCGACTGAGCTGGTTGTTGGGTGAACACCCAATCGATTATGTAAAATGGGATATGAACCGTGAGCTGGTGCAGCCGGGTCATGAGAGGCGTCTGGCCGCCGATGCGCAAACCCGTCAGTTCTATCGTCTGCTTGATACCCTGCGCCAGCGTTTTCCCCATGTCGAATTTGAATCCTGCGCCTCCGGCGGCGGCCGCATCGACTACGGTGTGTTGGAGCGAACCCAGCGTTTCTGGGTGTCAGATAATAACGACGCGCTGGAGCGCCAGACCATCCAGCGCGGTATGAGCTACTTCTTCCCACCGGAGGTGATGGGGCAGCACATCGGGCATGCCCGCTGCCACGCCACGTATCGACGTCATACCCTCGCCTTTCGCGGCTTGACAGCGTTGTTCGGCCACATGGGCATCGAGCTGGATCCCGTGAAGGCCGATGACGACGAGTTGGAAGGCTATCGCCACTACATCCAGTTGCATAAAACGCTGCGCCCACTGCTGCACAGCGGCACTACCTGGCGGGTCGATATGCCGGACGATACGACGCAGGTCACTGGCGTAGTCAGCCACGATCGCCAGCATGCCGTTTTCCAGATAGCCCAGTTGCGTATGCCAGATTATTCACTGGCGGGTACGCTACGCTTCCCCGGCCTGCTGCCTGACGCACGCTATGAAGTCACTCTGCTGGACGGCCCGGAAATCAAAACGGTACGAGAAGGCGGTGGCACCATGCGTAAACTGCCGCCCTGGTTACGTCAGCCGATCGTGGTTTCTGGCGACTGGCTGATGCAGGCGGGCCTTGCCCTACCCGTCCTCACGCCGGAAACCGCCATTCTGGTCGCACTTTCCGCAGTAGCAGAGACGGCTGGCAGCTAGCCTCTTCACTTGCTCTAGACATTCGCAACACGACCGCGCGGGACAGCAGCGTCCCGCGTCATGATGCTCGCTACCCTCTTGGGGGGAAATAAAGATGCCTACCACTTCGTGCTACTACAAAAATAACCGTAACTTCTGGATTTTCGGCGCGTTCTTCTTTCTTTATTTTTTTATCATGGCAACGTGCTTTCCGTTTTTGCCGATTTGGCTGGCGGACGTTATCGGGCTTAACAAGACCGATACTGGCATCGTTTTTTCCTTCCTGTCCCTGTTCGCAATTCTGTTCCAGCCTTTCCTCGGCATTCTGTCCGACAAGCTGGGCATGAAGAAGCACCTGCTCTGGGTGATCGCTGTGCTGTTGCTCTTCTTTGCCCCTTTCTTTTTGTATGTCTTCGCCCCGCTTTTAAAAATCAACGTGATACTGGGTGCTTTAGTCGGCGGCCTGTATATCGGGTTCTCTTTCAGTGCGGGTGCCGGAGCCATTGAAGCCTATATCGAACGCATCAGCCGACAGCATCACTTTGAGTACGGCAAGGCGCGCATGTTTGGCTGTTTTGGCTGGGGAATTTGCGCCTCAACGGCAGGCATGTTGTTTAACATCAACCCCGATATCGTGTTCTGGATGGGATCCGGCGCAGCTATTATCTTGATCGTGCTGCTGTGCCTGGCAAAGACGGAAAACAATTCAACCGCGACCGTCATAGAGTCGCTCGGTGCCAACGCCTCGCCTTTTAGTGTAAAGCTGGCATTAGGTCTGCTGGCCAACCGTCAGTTCTGGCTGCTGGTGCTCTACGTGGTTGGTGTCGCCTGTATTTATGACGTCTACGATCAGCAATTCGCCAATTTCTTCAAATCGTTCTTTAGTTCACAGGAACAGGGCAACCAGATCTTTGGTTTTGTCACCACCACCGGGGAAGCGGCGAATGCGCTGGTGATGTTCTGCACGCCGTGGCTAATCGGTCGGATCGGCGCTAAAAATGCGCTGCTGGTGGCAGGAACGATTATGTCGATCAGGATTTTGGGGTCGGCCTGCGCCACGTCCGTCACAGAAGTTATCATCCTGAAAATGCTGCACGCCTTTGAAGTGCCGCTGCTGCTTATCGGGATCTTCAAATACATCGCCAATACGTTTGATTCACGCTTGTCGGCCACGATTTATCTGGTGGGCTTCCAGTTCGCCAAACAGTTCATGGCGATATTCCTCTCCTCCGTGGCGGGCAATCTGTACGACCGCATCGGCTTCAACCAGACTTACCTTATTCTGGGGGGTATCGCGCTCACTTTTACCGCGCTCTCCGCCTTTACCCTCTCATTATCACGTAGCTCGGCGGGGATGAGTTCTCAGGCTGCGCATTAAAGGTGATCCCACCCCGTTGCGTCAGTATCAACGGGGCGGAACTACCTTATTTCACGTCACGCAATGCCGTTTTATCCACGTAAGGCTTCATGATGCCATCCGCCTCTTTTTGCGCAGCGGCAGCAGCGTCATCGACCTTTTTCGCCGGATCGTTTAGCAGCGCCGCCAACTGATTTTCCATCGCTTTACGTACCGCGACTGTTTCATAGGTGGCATACCACGGATGGGCATATTGCAGTTGCGAAAGCGCAATCGCCGCACGCGGATCTTTCGCCAAATAATCCTTCATTTCCGGCAGATCGTAGGCCGCCATGCGCGGTGCGAAGTAGCCGGTAAAACGGCTCCAGTTTCCGCTGACTTCAGGGCTGACCAGATAACTCATGAACTTCCAGGCCGCTTTTTTCTGTTCTTCGGAAATCCCTTTAAAGCTCACCAGACTTGCCCCGCCGATAGTGACACCACGACGCTCTTTTTCCGGCATCATCGCTACACCAAGCTGGAAATCTTTGGTGTTCTCCCGCATAAAACCCAGCGCGCCGGTGCTCAGCATCGTCATGCCCAACTTGCCGGAGAAAAACGCAGCGCTGATCTGTTTGGAATTCAGCACGCCAGCGGGCATTACTTTGTCGCGGTACACTAAATCACGCCAGAACTGGAGCGCACCTTTAGTCGATGCGGTGTTGTAATACACTTCCCCTGGATAGTCGGCATTGTAATACGCCCCGCCGTTGGCACGCGTCAGCGCAGACAGCATCCAGCCGCCGTAGTCATCGTTCGTGGACGGAATCATGATGCCCCACTGCCCTTTCGCCGGGTCGGTGAGCTTTTTCGCTACCGCAACCACTTCATCCCAGTTTTTCGGCGGTTCATTAAAGCCGGCCTTCTTCAGCATGTCTTCGTTGTAATAGAGGATCGGCGTCGAGTTGTGGAACGGGATCGCATAAGTCACGCCCATCACCTGCGCATTCTGGTGCAGCGCAGGCCAGAAGTTTTTAGTCAGGAAAGGCGTGGCTTTTTCATTGCCGTATTTGAACAACTCGTCCATCGGCAGGATTTCATCTTTGATAACCAGATCAGCAGTGAAATTCGCCGACATGATCACCAGCGCTGGCGGATCGCCCGCTTTGGCGGCAGCTTCCGCTTTCACTTTGGTTGTATCGTAATTACCGGTGAAGATCCCACGCACGTCAACCTGATCCTGAGATTGGTTGTACTCCTTGATGATGCGCGTCATTTCCATCGTCAGCTTGCCATCAACTGGCGCGGGGAACATAAAATCGATACTCTCTTTCGCCAGAGCGGGGCCAGACATCAGCAAGGCTATCGCCAGCGCCATCATACGGGGCTTACGCATTTCTTTTCTCCTGGGATAAATTACGGGCGGTTTGCCCGGAAAACCAATGACAATCCTGCGGTGAAAAATGAAGCACAATGGGTGCGCCGACATCCGGCACGCCATCGCGATTTGGCCGACGGTAGCGAATATTGCCCAACGGCGTATCCACATGTATCAGATATTCCGCACCAAACAGCTCCCGTTGCTTCACCGTTCCCGGCAATGACAATTCGCCGTCTGACGCGGCGTGTTCGGTAATATGCTCAGGACGAATTCCCAGCAGCACGCTGGTTAATGCATGCGTTACTTCACTGACAGGCAGCGCCACGGGCAATGCCTGTAACATCGCACAACCATCGGTGTAGGGCAGCGTCACGAGATTCATCGCGGGCGTACCGATAAACCCGGCGACAAAGACATTAGCCGGATGCGAATACAGCTCCTCCGGTGTACCAACCTGTTGCAGCACACCGCGATCGAGCACGGCGATCCTGTCGGCCATCGTCATCGCCTCAATCTGATCGTGCGTGACGTAAACGGTGGTCGTTCTCAACTGCCGATGCAGATCCATAATGCCGTCCCGCACATCGCTGCGCAGACGGGCATCCAGATTCGACAAAGGCTCATCCATCAGAAACAAATGTGGATCGCGCACGATCGCTCGCGCCATCGCCACACGCTGCCGCTGACCGCCGGACAGTTTTCCCGGTTTGCGTTTCAGTAGCGCCTCAAGTTGAAGCAGGCTGGCAACGCGCTGCACGCGTTGTGGATACTCCGCTTTCGGCTCACCGCGCATCCGCATCCCGAAAGTGATGTTCTGCTCGACCGTCAGGTGCGGAAACAGCGCATAGTTCTGGAAGATCATCGAGAAATTGCGCTGCTTCGGGCTCCACGTCGTAATGTCATCCTCGCCCAGCAGGATCTGCCCGTCGCTCACCTCTTCCAGTCCGGCCAGCATACGCAGCAGCGTACTTTTTCCACAGCCGGACGGCCCGACCAGCACCAGAAATTCGCCGTCTGCGATATCCAGCGATAGCGAGGCCAGCGCCTGCGTGTGCTCAAAGCGTTTGCTGATATTTCGTAGTTGAATCACGGCCATTACGCATCCACCGGACAGCTGATACGCGGATCGTAGAGGTAAGGTCCAGGGTACGAGGCGATCGACTGACTGTAACTCACCAGCCCGGTGACCGGCACATAGCGGTGCATCACCACGCTGGCGGGTTCCAGATTGTAGTACGACGTGTCGTCATAGTAGAAATACGGCACCTGATGGACGGTACCCGGTACCGTGGCAATAATCGCCTGCCGATGCTGCGTCATAATCAAACGGTGCGTATGACCGCAGAAGACCCGTGTAAGCTGCGGGAAACGTTCGATCAGCGTCAGCAGCTCGCTCCCGTTTTCGCAGGCGATCCGATCCATGTGTGCCGATCCCAATGGAAGCGGCGGATGGTGCATAAAGATCGCCGTTTCACGCGTGGCATGCTCCTGCAATTGTTGCTCCAGCCAGCCCAGCGTGGACGGCGTCAGCCAGCCTTTCGCCTGTCCAGCCAGACTGGTGTCGATGAACAGCAGGCGCATCGGGAAATCATCTACGGCATAGCGGATGTTCTCAGGATCATCGCCCAATTGCGGGCAAAGCGGGCGCATCGCGTTGAGGAAATGCTGTTTGTCATCGTGATTACCCGGAATCACGTACAACGGGTAATCCAGCATCTGTAACACACGTTGTGCCACCTGATACTCCTGCGGACTGCCGCAGTTGACGATGTCGCCGCTAATTACCACCGCGTCTGGCTGCTCGCTCAGTGCGTTGAGCTGATTAATGACTTTGGCATTTTCCCCGTTAATATCAATAAATTCATAGAGCTTGCGACCATCACTGCGAAAATGCAGATCGGAAATTTGTGCCAGCAACATAACCACCACCTCTATCGTTATTTCGCCCATTGGCGAACGCCGATCGTTTAAGAATCGAGATACACGGGGCGACCACAAGGGGGAGGTATCCCTGCGGGAACCTCTCCCTGTGTTTCCCCTAATAACGGGCTCAAGTCATCCGTATTACCCGCATAGCCTTACAGCGATTTACTTAATGCCCGAGAAGCCGAAGCTGCTCAGGAACTGCTTCTGGAACAACACGAAAGCCACCATCAGCGGCAGGCACACCAGCAGCGTGCCCGCACAGATCAATCCCCACTGCCCGCCGGACTCCGCACCCATGGCAAACGACACCAGCCCGATGGTCAGCACCTGTTTGTCGGGGTCGTTGAGCACCATCAGCGGCCAGAGATATTCGTTCCAGTGATAGGTAATGCTGACCGTGGCGAAAGCCAGAATCGACGGCCAGGTCATTGGGATCAGGACGTGGAACACCACCTGCCACCAGCGACAGCCCTCCATCAACGCGGCTTCTTCGATCTCTTTGGCAATATTGAGAAATGCCTGACGCATCAAAAACACACCAAACGCCGAGGCGAAATACGGCATCATCACGCCAGTCAGGGTATTGAGCAGGCCGAGTTGTTTGAGCGTCATCATGTTTGGCACCATCATGACAACAGGCATGATCATCAGTTGAATCAGCAACAGGTAGAACAGCAGTGTTTTGCCGCGAAACTCGTGGTAGGCAAAGATGTAGCCCGCCGTGGTGATCGTCACCAACTGCACCAGAAACGTGCCGACCGCAAAAATCAGCGTATTGGTATAAAGCTGTAGCCAGTTAGCGCTGTCCCACGCATCGCGGAAGTTATCGAGCGTGAGCGGAAGACGCGGCAGCAGCGAGGCCATATCCACACCAAAGCTGCTGGAGCTGACGGAAGAAGACAGCATCCAGATAAACGGGCTGACCCACAGTAACGCGGCGCAAATCAGCAGCAGCGGCAGCGTGAATCGCGTCGTGATACGAAGCGGGTTGATCACGCTTCGGTTTTCAACGCGCGGATCTTTCACGCTCCGAACGTCAACGAGCTGATTTTCAGCGCTCATAATGTGCCCCCTTCTCCAGCACTTTCAGATTCATCATGGAAAAGGCGAACAGCATCGCCAGCGTCAGGAAGGTGGCCGCGGAGGCTTTGCCCAGATCGTGCGTATCATTCGCCAGATCCTGAATGTAATAGAGCAGCACAGTCGTCGCGTTATTCGGCCCGCCGCGCGTCATCACAGCGACATGGTCGATCTGAGTGATGGCGTAGATAAAAGCGATAGTGACCACAAAAGCGATGGTTGGGCGCAGCAGCGGCAGCGTGACGTAGAAAAATACCTGACGCCGGGAAGCCCCTTCCATCAGCGCTGCCTCGCGGGCGGAAGCAGAAACGGCTTGCAGACCAGCGAGAAAAAACAGCATGTAGTAACCGGCGAATTTCCAGATACCGATGACGCTCACCGCCACCAGTGCGCTGTTGCTCATGCCGAGGTAGTTGCTGTTCATCGGGCCGAATATTTTCGCCAGATAGTAATCCAGCAGCCCTAGCCCCGGCATAAAGATGAACAGCCACAGCGTCGCGGCGCTCACCAGCGGAATAATCATTGGAAAGAAGAAAGCGGTGCGCAGCCAGCGGTTAACACGTGTGTTTTCCCACAGCAGCACCGCCAACAACAGCGCCAGCAGGACGCCGGGCACCACCGTCATCAGGATGTACAGCACGTTGTTCAGCAAGGCCTGCCAAAACACTGCGTCCTGCACCAGACGCACAAAGTTATCCAGACCGACGAACAGTGGCGTATCGGCATTCAGCCGGGTGTCATACAGGCTGTCGATGATCGAACGCAGCAAAGGGAAATAGGTAAAGGAAAGCAAAAAAACCAGCGTCGGCAACAGCACAAGATAGGGAAAGCATTTTGCACGCATAACTCAAAGGTCGCTCAGTGTGAAACACAGAGGCCTTACCCTAGAACGCTAGCGTGTCAGTGGGGCGTCAGTTTAATGACAGTTTGTTTTCGGATAGGGAAAATATGTCTGCGAATGATTTCGCAGACCCATAATCACTCCTGCCAACGCTGGATTCACAGACAGACTCGATGCAAATACATGACAAAACACTGACTGATGACGGTTCAATTCGATGAGTCAACGCACAGCATTTTGTCAAAGATTGGCAAAGGAAAAGGAGAAATAAATCAGTAAATTATGCCTCCCCTGAGTAGGGGAGGCCAGGATAGAGAGAAACAACAACACTGACGAAACCGCCAGCACAGTTAATTACGCATAATCGCTCATCGGCACACACGAGCAGAACAGGTTACGGTCGCCGTAGACATCGTCCAGACGCTTCACGCTCGGCCAGTATTTGTGTTCGCTGCCTGCCGGGAATACCGCCAGCTCGCGGCTGTACGGGTGCGCCCAATCGGCCACCAGTTCCGTCTGTGTATGCGGCGCGTTCACCAACGGGTTATCGTCCAGCGGCCATTCGCCCTGTGCAACGCGATTGATTTCGGCACGGATCGCCAGCATCGCGTCAACAAAACGATCGATCTCGACCTGACTCTCCGATTCCGTTGGCTCCACCATCAGCGTGCCCGCGACCGGGAACGACATGGTCGGCGCATGGAAACCGTAGTCGATCAGGCGCTTGGCGATATCCATCTCGCTGATCCCTGTGCTTTCTTTGAGCGGACGAATATCCAGAATGCACTCGTGCGCCACGCGACCGTCACGGCCGGTGTAGAGCACCGGATAGGCCTGCTGCAAGCGCGTCGCGATGTAATTCGCGTTCAGGATCGCCATCTGGCTGGCCTGTTTCAGCCCTTCCGCCCCCATCATGCGGATGTACATCCAGCTAATCGGCAGAATCGACGCACTACCGAACGGCGCCGCCGATACCGCGCCCTGCTCCGTCAACATACCTTCCATTTTTACGACCTGATGACCCGGAACAAAGGGGGCCAGATGCGCTTTCACGCCAATCGGCCCCATGCCCGGCCCACCACCGCCGTGCGGAATACAGAAGGTTTTATGCAAGTTCAGGTGCGAGACATCTGCGCCAATGTAGCCCGGTGTGGTAATCCCCACCTGTGCGTTCATATTTGCACCGTCCAGATACACCTGACCGCCGTATTGATGTACGATCTGGCACACTTCACGGATCGTCTCTTCATAGACGCCATGGGTGGATGGATAGGTCACCATAATGCAGGAAAGCTGTTCGCCCGCCGCCTGCGCTTTTTCACGCAGATCGTGCAGATCGATATTCCCCTGCTTGTCACAGGCGACCACCACCACGTCCATCCCCGCCATCTGCGCCGATGCCGGATTAGTACCGTGGGCGGAGCTAGGAATCAGACAGAGATGACGACCAGCTTCATTACGACTTTCATGATAGCGGCGGATCGCCAGCAGCCCCGCGTATTCTCCCTGCGCACCTGAATTGGGCTGCATGCAAATCGCGTCATAGCCAGTGAGCTGTACCAGCCAGCCTGATAGCTGTTCGATCATTTGACGATAGCCCAACGCCTGTTCAGGCGGGCAGAACGGATGCAGTTCGGCAAATTCCGGCCAGGTAATCGGCAGCATTTCCGCCGCCGCGTTGAGCTTCATGGTGCAGGAACCAAGCGGGATCATCGCCTGATTCAGCGCCAGATCCTTACGTGCCAGACGGTGCAGATAGCGCATCATCTCGGTTTCGCTGTGATAGCGGTTGAAAACAGGATGCGACAGGATCGCATCCTGTCGTACCAGCCCGGCTGGGATCGTCGCAGTCTGCTGAGCAACAGCCGCATCAAGCTCTTCAATATCCAATCCGTGATCGTCACCTAACAGCACCGCAAACAGCGCCAGCACGTCTTCACGCGTGGTCGCTTCATCCAGCGTGATGCCCACAGCATTGGCTAAATCGCCTCTGAGGTTGATGCCAAAACTTAATGCCCGGCTCAGTACTGCGTCCTTATCCTTCACCTCAATCGTCAGCGTGTCGAACCAGCTGCGATGGCGCAGCAGCAGGCCGCTCTTCGTTAGCCCCACCGCCAGAATATCGGTCAGACGATGGATACGCCCTGCAATACGCTTGAGCCCTTCCGGGCCGTGGAATACCGCATACATTCCGGCAATGTTGGCCAGCAATACCTGTGAGGTACAGATATTCGAGTTTGCCTTCTCACGGCGAATGTGCTGTTCACGCGTCTGCATCGCCATGCGCAGCGCGGTGTTGCCCGCCGCATCGCGCGACACGCCAATGATACGTCCCGGCATAGCACGTTTATGCTCATCACGACAGGCGAAGAATGCCGCGTGTGGACCGCCGTAGCCCATCGGCACCCCGAAACGCTGTGCGGAGCCGAAGACGATATCCGCGCCCTGCTTGCCCGGCGCGGTCAGCAGCACCAGCGCCATGATATCCGACGCGACGCAGCTAACCACCTTACGCGCTTTCAGTGCGGCCATCAGGTCGCTGTAATCATGCAGTTCGCCCGTCGTCCCTACCTGTTGCAGCAGCACGCCAAACACCGCGTCGTCTTTCAGCGCCTCTTCCGCTTTACCGACGACAATCTCAAAACCGAATGTTTCCGCACGGGTACGTACCACGTCCAGCGTTTGCGGATGCACATCGTCAGCGACAAAAAAACGCTCGGCCTGTTTAAGTTTACTGACGCGCTTCGCCATCGCCATCGCTTCCGCCGCTGCGGTCGCTTCATCCAGCAGCGAAGCAGAGGCCAAATCCAATCCGGTTAAATCCTGTGTGACCTGTTGGAAATTCAGCAGCGCCTCAAGACGTCCCTGAGAAACTTCCGGCTGGTATGGCGTATAGGCGGTGTACCACCCTGGGTTTTCCAGCATGTTGCGCAAAATCACCGGTGGCATCAGCACCGCACTGTAGCCCATGCCAATATAGCTTTTATAACGTTGATTACGTCCCGCAATGGCCTTCAGCTCAGCTAATGCCTCATGCTCCGTCACAGCCTCTCCCACCGCTGGCGGGCTGGGCAACTGAATGTCCACCGGGACAATCTGGCGGATCAGCGCATCCAGCGACGTCGCCCCCACCACCGACAGCATGTACTGCTGTTGGCTGACGGAAGGACCGATATGGCGCTCGATAAACGCGCCGTCATGTTCGAGTTGACTGAGTGTCTGGGTCATTACAGTAATTTCCTGCATTAATCGTGCTAGCCGCCACGCCGAAATATGATGCGGGCGCATAAAACAAACGCCCCGGCATAGAGGCCGGGGCGCGATAACTACTCGTCTTCTTCTAAAGAAGCCTGATAGCCTTCTGCATCAAGCAGTTCGTCTAAATCAGACTCATCAGAAATTTTGATGCGGAACAGCCAGCCATCGGCATAAGGCGCGCTGTTGACCAGTTCAGGGGAGCTTTCCAGCTCTTCGTTCACTTCCACAATCTCACCGCTGATGGGGGCATAAATATCGGACGCCGCTTTTACCGACTCCGCCACCGCGCAGTCATCGCCTGCGGCGACGACCGTACCCACTTCCGGTAAATCGATAAAGACCATGTCACCCAGAAGTTCCTGCGCGTGCTCGGTAATGCCCACGCTGTAGATACCGTCACCCTCATGCAGTACCCATTCGTGCGACGTGGTGTATTTTAATTCTGCTGGTACGTTGCTCATTGCATCCCCTTTCCTAAAGTCGTTAATCCCATACGCTTATCTTTTTTACAGGCAAGCCGCTATTCATACTGAACGATGGCTTTTCCGGCACGAACAAAGCCGGGTTTGGTCACGTGGACGGGCAGTTCGCGGTTACGAATCTGCACTATCGCCTGTTCACCAATCCCCACCGGAACACGCGCCAGTGCGATACTCACGCCAAGCGTTGGCGAGAACGATCCGCTGGTGATGACCCCTTCGCGTATGACGCCATCACTATCAGTAAAGCGCACAGGTAAATCATTGCGCAATACGCCTTTTTCCTTCAGCACCAAACCAACCAGTTGGTGGGTGCCTTTTTCACGCTGATGCGTTAACGCCTCACGCCCAATAAATTGGCGCTCTTCCGGCTGCCAGACGATGGTCCAGCCCATATTGGCCGCCAGCGGTGAAATGCTCTCATCCATATCCTGACCATACAGGTTCATACCGGCTTCCAGCCGCAACGTATCGCGTGCGCCCAGCCCGCATGGCTTCACGCCAAGCTCTAGCAGTTGCTGCCAGAAATCGACCACTTGCTCATTCGGCAGCGCGATTTCATAACCGGCTTCGCCCGTATAACCCGTCGTAGCAATGAAGAAATCCCCTGCCTGCGTGCCAAAAAACGGCTTCATGCTGGCAACCGCCGCCACGTCTGCATCGCTCAGGCCTTTTGCCTTCAGGAGTTTTTGAACTTTTTCCTGCGCCTGCGGACCTTGCACCGCAACCAGCGCCAAATCGTCACGCTCACGAATTTCAACACCAAATGGCGCAGCGTGCTGTTCGATCCAGGCGAGATCTTTTTCACGCGTTGCGGAGTTCACCACCAGTCGGAAATCGTCTTCCGTGAGAAAATAAACGATCAGATCGTCGATCACACCACCAGAGGCATTCAGCATGCCGGTATAAAGCGCTTTGCCCGGCTGTGTAAGTTTGGCGACATCATTTGCCAGCAGATAACGCAGGAATTCACGCGTTCTCACACCGTGCAAATCGACGATAGTCATGTGGGAAACGTCAAACATGCCAGCGGCCCGACGCACAATATGGTGCTCATCCAGTTGTGAGCCGTAATGCAGCGGCATCATCCAGCCGTGAAAATCCACCATTTTGGCGCCATCGGCCAGATGCTGTTGGTACAACGGGGTCTGCTTTGCCATTCTTCATCCCTCTTAAGCGCATGGCGTTCAGGCGAAAAAACACGCTGCGCAAACGATATCTTCTTACTGAACTTACCACCGAAGTGCAGGTTAAACCACACCCTCAGGCATAAGATAAATTATATAGAAGACAAAGAAATGCGATTCACTCAAAGAAAACAAAACAGACAAATGCTCTTAATAATCGATTAAATTAAGCACATAATTGATTAAAATTAGAATATTACGCAAATTAATGACATTAAAACTGGCTAATGCAGGCAATGTCACCCAAATAAAAACACCATTCGAATTAGATAATATAATGATAAAAACAGCGCTAAATTAGATTTTTTCAATCAAACACCCACGCCGAATTCCACACGTCCTCCTCTCTCTTATTCTGCCATCCTGACGATTCTGTGAACGGCTTATCAGGTGTCTTTACCTCAGTGCCACCACACAAAGTGATATGGCAGCAGGTAGAAGGCACCGATAGCCGATCTTATCCATACTAATCACAAGGAATTGCGCAGCATGTATTTTTCACTTTATAAAAATCAAACGTGATTAGGAGAGAGATGATGATTAACAGAATGATTCTTAACGAAACCTCCTACTTTGGCGCAGGCGCTATTGCGCACATTGTCGAAGAAGTGAGGCGGCGAGGATTCAGGAAAGCACTGCTGGTGACGGACAAGGATTTAGTTAAATTTGGCGTTGCCGCAAAGGTCACTGAGAAGCTGGATGCAGCAGGGTTACCCTACGATATCTACGATGAGGTGATTCCCAATCCAACCATCAGCGTGGTGGAAAGAGGCATCGAACGTTTCAAGGCATCACAGGCCGACTACCTGATCGCGATTGGCGGTGGCTCACCGCAGGACACCTGCAAGGCTATCGGGATTATTATCAATAACCCCGAATTCGCCGATGTTCGCAGCCTCGAAGGCGTTGCAGCCACTCGGCATCCTGCCGTCCCGATTATCGCTATTCCGACCACTTCAGGTACAGCCGCAGAAGTTACCATCAACTACGTCATCACTGATGAAGAAAAACGCCGCAAGTTTGTGTGCGTCGATCCGCATGATATTCCGATTGTCGCTATCGTCGATCCCGACATGATGGCGAGTATGCCAGCCTCGCTGAAAGCCGCCACCGGGATTGACGCCCTGACGCACGCCATTGAAGGCTTCACCACCAAAGCCGCCTGGGAACTGACCGATACGCTGCACCTGAAAGCCATTGAGATTATCAGCCGTTCACTGCGTGATTCTGTCGCCGGAAAACCAAAAGGCGTGGAAGAGATGGCGCTGGGGCAATACATCGCCGGTATGGGGTTCTCAAACGTCGGGCTTGGACTGGTGCACGGCATGGCGCATCCGCTTGGCGCGTTTTACAACACCCCTCACGGCGTCGCTAACGCCATCCTATTGCCGCCTATCATGGCTTACAACGCCGACTACACGGGGGAAAAATTCCGGGCCATCGCCGTGGCAATGGGAGTAAAAGGCGCGGCAGAGATGCCGATTGCTCAAGCGCGAGAAGCCGCCATTAACGCCGTGCGGCAGCTTTCTCACGATGTGGATATTCCACCGCGATTGCGCGATGTCGGCGTAAAAGAAGAAGATATTCCGGCGTTGGCGCAGGCCGCCTTTGACGATGTCTGCACCGGAGGCAACCCACGCGATACGAATATCGATGAAATTAAAGCGCTGTATCAATCCATTTACTGAGTAAAACTCAACGCCACTCGCGACGCTGTGCGGGTGGCTATTCGCTAGCGCGGGATCTTTTCTTCAATACGCTGAATCAAGTAGGGATAAAACGGGTTCGACGACAACCGCAACAGCGTATCCAGATCGACCACCAGTGCGGAACGTTCTCCCCTCGGGGTAATTTGCCCCAGCGGCAAGCCAAACTCGGTGGGGTTCTGTGAGAAACGGCCATACAACGAATCCGAATCCGGGAACGGCAGCGCGACATGCGATAGCGAATACACATCCGTTGGATAGTCCATTCCCAGATCCCGCGTCTGTTCTTGCGTCGCGCCAGCCGCAACATCAAACGCGACGGCATGTGTGCTGTTCGGCGCGGCGTTGGAAATCACCGTCGTATCATAATGACGTGGTCTAACGGGTAACAGCTGGCTAATGGCACCCTTCGTCGACTCACGCAGAAGCGGGCCAAAGTTAACGGTACGGTTGACATCAAAGAGCACCAGTTGGCTCCCATTAGCGGGCAGTAGATTATAGAACGCGGTAATCACCGCTCGCGTACTGACGGTGAAATCCATCACCGACTGGAACGTCAGCACAGGCGGCAGATTAACCAACGCATTCGCCTGCGCTTTGCGGCTTAACTGGCTCTGAAGTTCATGTGTCAGCAGCCAGGATTGGCGCGCACCATTAACCGGAAATGAGTTGTATTTGAAAGGGTTAAACTCAGGCAAAATGCCCAACCAGGCAGACTTGGCAAAGGCTGGGAAGATAGCGGGTAACCCAGCCAATCCCGCAAAGCGAGCATAGCTGGTAATACCTATCATCGGGGAAATAAGGATGAGCTGTTCGGGACGCGCCAGCGCAGGGTTATCCAACGTATCCAGTGCATACTTCAGCGCCAGCGCGCCGCCGTTGGAAAAGCCGACGATATGCAGCGGTCGCCTTTGCCCCTGTTGTGCCGTCAGATGTGACGCCGCTTCACGTACTGCCAGACGTGTGGCTGCCAGCCAATCTTCCCATTGCACATCAGTCAGCGCCCCCGGCACCGTACCGTGAGCGGGCAAACGGATCCCGACCACGAAGAAACCACGCTGACGATAGCGTTCCGCAATATGTCGCAGGCTGTAGGGAGAATCGGTCAAACCGTGCAACATGACTACCGCGCCTTTCACTTCCCCTTCCGGCGACAGTTCATAGGAACGATTCCAGTCATGCTGAAATTTCCCGGGATAAACCGGGCTACCGGAAAAGTAGCGGTTAACCGGACGCTGATCATCCTCGTCCAGTTCCTGCGTGACATGCTGATTAACCTGCTGAAAGATGAGCGTTTCCTGCTTTAAATACGCCGCCCAGTCACCTTTATCCAGCTCATCAACCGACAGTTCATCCGGCACGTAGGTGTGCCACGGCGCAAGCGGCGGTCCGCTTTGGGTATCATAAATACGAATGGCCAGCAGCGTCATCGCGATAACCCCGATCACAATGGCTCCACGTTTAACAATGCGACGGGCAGATTTCATCACCATGCTCGTTTCCCTTTCCATGACCCTGTAGCGATACGGATGATTCTAAAGAAAACCATGCCGCCATACACCGTATTATTCAAGGAAACATAGCACACTCCCGCCCAGCACCACGCGGGCGGGTAATCGCCTGAAATATCAGATCAGCACACTAATATTCAGGTTCTCCATCAGCCAGTGGTTATCGGAATAATCAACTAAAACTGTAACGACCGCCAGAATATCGTTGATTAAAGAATTTTATTTCAACCTTATCATTTTCATGATAATAATGAGTCACACTTAAGTTATCTCATTCACATTCTGAACATCCGACAAAAAACTCTGCAGATACTTTTTATTCATTTTCTTTTATAATATTATCTAACATCAAGACAGTTAACATTAAATAAAAAGGACTTTATATGGCCAACTCGATTTATGTGACAATAGAAGGTCAAGAACAAGGATTGATATCCTCAGGATGTTCAACCTTCCCCTCGATAGGAAATAAATATCAAAAAAGACATGAAGATCAGATAATGGTTTATTCCTTTGATCATGTATTAACCAGAGAACAAAACATTAATCATGGACCAATATCATTTATTAAACCAATAGATAAATCATCACCACTCCTTGGAATTGCAATATCAAATAATGAATGTCTGAATCTAAAATTCGTTTTCTATAGAACATCATCCTCTGGTGCTTCCGAGCTATTTTATTCGGTTAAATTAAAAGATGCTTATTTAATAAGAGTTAGTGTTCTCTATCCACATGCCATTGACCATGCAAGTAATCAGCCAGAGGAAATGATCACTTTGAAATATCAAAGTATCACATGGGAGCACCATATAGCGGGAACATCAGGTTATAGCTTGTGGGGAGAAAACATTCATTAACTTCTAATCATGTAACTCACCTATTTAAAGGTGAGTTACAACCCCTCTCTAGTCTTCATCCAAGACTAAAACCAAAGACAATCTCTATATTTGTAAATGAACCCCCAAATCCAGGTTAAGAAAAAAAAGAGCACGCTAGCAATCAATACGCTGCTTTTAAATTTCGTTTTTGTACCGTATATAATTGTTGGGATAATCGCTATCAATATCGCGACGGCCATAGGCCCCCTATGATCATCAACAACAAAGATCCTGACTACATCACAAATATTTTTAATCTCATCACCATCAATAAAAAATGCTTCTTTTAAAGAGCTAAAAATTAAGGACGCAAAAATTAAAAACCAGGTATACATGATAAATATAATTGATAGAGGAGTTATTCTTTTCATATTCAAATGCCTAGTATTTTATTTATAACACTTCTTCTTTTTATTATCATTCGACCATAAGAAGAGTACTCTCTCATTGGATCTCCTGCTTCCGCATTAATAGAATTGATGAAATCTTCCTTTTTCCTTTCTATACCTCGATTGTATCTTGATGCAGCCAATATTAATTGCTCATCTGTTATATTTAACGTATCAGTAATACCAGGGTTATCATAAATAATAAGATCTCTAAGATGATTAGCAACCAGTCGAATATTGAAATCATCATCTAGTAAACAATTAGCCAATTGTAATTGCTGCGTTGAAGTTAAGCTTTCTGGATCAACCCCTAGTGTTTCCGCGGCTACCCTAAGTTGAATAGCCAAACTCCCTATAGATGTTGAGTTTGATTTTTTATTACCACTTCGTTGGAAAAAATCCAACAACTGATAGACTTGAAGAACACCATAAGACTTCGTTCGTTCAGGCACACCACCAACCTCTGCAACAGCAACTCCTGCCAAAAGTAAAACAGGTATTCTCTCCCTTAGGGCATATGCTTTTATTTTATCTCTATTATAATTCAGATAAGCCGCCTTATAGGCCCATAATCTAGGATCACCCGTCAAAAGGCTTTCATCATTAGGCAGGTACTGCCATAAAGCAAAATCGACACCATTCCATTTAGGAAAGGAAAACGTAGAATTGATATCACAGAATTGATTTTTCATTAGGCCATCCTTGCCTCATTATCATTGCATAAAAGTAAATTATATTACCCCATATGCACTCTATCTTAACGCAAGGAAAAAGATTAAAAAAGAGAGACTAAGATAAGCGGCATCAGATGATTTAGGGGAATTTTTTCTATGCGATACCCGCCCAGCACCACGCGGGCGGGTAATCGCCTGAAATATCAGATCAGCACACTAATATTCAGGTTCTCCATCAGCCAGTGGTTATCGGAATAATCAACCGGAATCGCAATGACTGCCGGGCCGTCAACGTCCATCGCCTGACGAAGTTTACTGACCAACTCATCCGCAGATTCCACCGTAAACCCTTTTGCGCCAAACGCTTCCGCATACGCCTTAAAATCAATCGGGCCAAATGTCACACCCGCCGGGCGATGGTATTTATGAATTTGCTGGATTTCCACCATGTTATAGCCGTTATCCACCCAGATGATATGCAGAAGATTACTTTTCAGGCGCACCGCGGTTTCCAGCTCCATACTGGACTGCATAAACCCACCGTCGCCGGAAACGGACACCACTTTTCTGCCGGGCTGCACCAGCGATGCCGCTATCGCCCACGGTAGCGCCACGCCCATGGTTTGCTGGCCGTTGGTCATCAGAATTTGTCGCGCCCGGAAGCTATACAGGTAACGCGCCAGCCAGATGTGGAAACTCCCCATATCCACACACAGCGTGACATCCTCATTCACGATATCCTGCATCGCCCGTACTAAACGCAAAGGGTGGATCGCAAATCCTGCCATGTTGATGGCGCGCGTACTGAGATCGTGCCGCTGGCGCTGGCGGTCCCGCAACACGGACTGTGTATCAGCAGACAAGATAAACGGTTCGCTGATGCACGTATTCAGCGTGTCCACCGTCATTGCGATATTCCCAAGCAGCTCGATATCGGGACGATAAGCGCTATCGATCTCCGCCCGCAGCACATCAATGTGGATCAGCGTCGCCTTACCGCTGTTCCATAACACCGGATCGTACTCAATCGGGCTGTAGCCCACGGTAATGATCACATCCGCCTGTTGCAGCAGCTTATCGCCTGCCTGATTGTTGAATAATCCGACACGACCAGCAAAGTGATCGAACTGCTGCTGATCGATCACGCCAGCAGCCTGATATGTGCTGGTCACAGGCAGTTTGCTACGGTGAAGGAAACGACGCAGCGCCTGCGCATTCTCCTGCTGGCTGGCCATTAACCCAAGCAGCAGCACCGGGTTTTTAGCCTGTCTCAGCCGTTTGGCCGCTTCGGCAATATCGCTATGCGGCGCGCCGTTTAGCAGCGGTAAATGCGGACAAGCCAGTACCGGGCTAGTAACCGGTTCATTGACGATATCCTGCGGCAGGCTGACAAACGCCGCCCCCGGACGACCGCTTTCCGCCGCCCGGAACGCATTCGCCAGCACTTCAGAGATCGCACTCGAGGCCGTGATTTCCGCACTGAACTTGCTCACCGGCTGAAACAAGCTGACGGTGTCCAGACTCTGGTGCGTCAGCTTCAGTTTATCTGCCCGTTTAACCGCCCCACCCAGCGCCAGAACCGCATCCCCCTCTGCGGTCGCCGTTGCCAGCCCGGTGACCAGATTGGAACAGCCGGGGCCGGATGTCACCAGCGTCACTCCCGCTTTCCCCGTGAGGCGGCCTATCGCCGCCGCCATAAACGCGCCGTTCGCCTCATGACGTACCGGGATCGTTTGAATTGTCGAGTCTTCCAGTTCATTAAACACGCGATCGATTTTGGCGCCGGGGATACCAAAAATATGCTTCACGCCCTGCGCTTCCAGGTGTTTTACAATCAGCTCGGCTCCACTACTCCAGCTTTGTTGTTCGGTGGACTTTTCCATGACATGACTCCGATGAAATGACTAGCTCTCTACTGACTTGATGACGCTATTGAGATTTTCTGAGGACAGATCGGCATTGAGAAATTCCCGATCCTGAGGCAGATCGATGATCAGTTTGGCAACCACGCCAAACGTTAGCGTGCCGTGTTCGACGTCATAATTCAGAATATGGCCGCCGCCCTGGCGATCGTCAGTAATGAAATGTTCGTGGTAACCCGCGACATTAATTCCCTGAGTGTAAGCTGGACTACGAAAACCAATAACGCTGCCGTTACGGTGTTCAAAATGAAATGTCGGTTGTCCTTCAACCGCTTCCTGCATCGGTTTATAAGGCCGGCACTGCCGGGGGACAGTACGGGTTTCAACACAGCGAAAATTCCCATCAATCCGCAGCGCGCAGAACAAATTATCCGTACCCACAATCTCATCAATCTGGCGATGCACGTTTTCACGCGACGTCCAACGATCAAAGCGGATCGTTTCCGTCGGGCGAAAAAACGTCATGACCGCGAATGGCGTTTTCTGATCCGGCTGCGCCGCCCGCGCGCTACCGTCTGATAACAGTTGGAAAATCTGGCTATTTAATGCAACCAGTTCCCCATCCAAACTATTAAATGTTCCTAATCCAAAGTCACCATACTCCAGCAGTTCAGCCATCGTTCGGCTACCTTCATAGACGCCATTTAATAGCCCACTCATTAATGAGGTCTGATAAATAACGCTGTCTGCATGCTGCCGCTGAAAATCACATGCATAGCTGGCAAAGGCTTCCTCACAGGATTGTTCACTGACACTCGTTTTCATACCTTCCTTCCCACCGCACCAATTACTTAAACATTATTAATATTTAGATAAAGCTTGACGCGGCAGAGAACAAAATTCCAATATTCAATGAAGGTCATTTCAAGATCGGGGACATATGGAGTTACGTGAATGGAACTACGTTACCTGCGCTATTTTGTCGCCGTTGCACAAGCGCGGCATTTCACGCGTGCGGCAGAAAATCTGGGGATGTCGCAGCCGCCTCTCAGCCAGCAAATCAAGAAATTCGAACAGGAGGTCGGGACACCACTGTTCAAACGACTAACGCGCGGTGTAGAAATGACGGAGGCGGGACAGGCGCTCTATGAGGATGCGTGCAGGATTCTGCAACTCACCGATTCGGCGATTGCACGTACAAGAAGTATTGCGAGAGGGGAAAAAGGTAGCCTGAACGTAGGCTTCTCCCCGTCGGCCATGTACCATCCAACGGTGCTTGCGCTGCTGCATCGCTACTGTAAGCAGTATCCGAATGTTCAACCGCTACCGAAAGAAGAAAATCCAGCAACGCTTATCGCTTCATTGCAAGAACGCAATATCGACATCGCCTTTCTGCGCTTACCTTGCGATCTCAGTGATGAGATTAACGGGGAGATTTTGGCCGAAGAACCCATGAAATTGGTGTTGCCCGTAGGGCATACACTTAGCCATAAAACGCAGGTCTCGCTCAGCGAACTACGTCAGGAGCCGCTGATTATTTTCCCACGAGAGGTGTGTCCAGGGCTGCACGATATGATTATCCGCACCTGCTATCTGTCAGGCTATGGCCCCAGACCCAGCCCCTTTGCCCCTCAGCTCACGGCAACGGTAGGGATGGTCGCCGCAGGCTTCGGCGTCACGCTCGTACCAGAGTCACTTGCCTGCATTAAGGCCGATAACATCACCTATCATGATATCGGCATGCCCGAAATCCATACACAAATTGCGGCTATCTGGCGTAAACATGAACGATCTCCCACTATCGTGAATATGATCCACCTGATACGCCAGCATCTGAGCAGTCAGCATCCCAATTAATGCCTTGATGAAGAAAATTCCGCCAATCTGCTCGTCAAAAAACTAGTAATTGACATAAATTCTTATATGATATTAGTTATCATTATCACTTTTGACGGGTGGAAAAATGCTGACAGCAATGATCACAGCCTGCGGGCTATGGAGCGTGAGTTGGTGTATGGGGAAGCATTTGTCAAGTGCCTGGGGCGTGCTGTTGCCTTGTGCCATCATGCCGCTATTGGCACTGCTCGATCTTAACCTGACACACCTGAAAGTGATTATCGCCATCGCGCTGCTGGCGACCCTCGTCATGCTGTTTCATCAACGCTTACGCCACTATTTGCTGCTGCCATCCTGCATTGCGCTGGCTGGCGGACTGGCGGCACTTTCCGTCACGTTTAATCTGACCACGATGTAAATAAACGCGGAGCGGTGAACACATTCAGAAAGGTCAACAAACGCAGAAAAGCGCTACAGCTATCGACAGAAAAGGAATAAAAGAGAATAAACAGGGAAGAAAATCAGGAAGATACAGAAGAAATCTGTGGTGCGAAGAGAGGGACTTGAACCCTCACGTCCGTAAGGACACTAACACCTGAAGCTAGCGCGTCTACCAATTCCGCCACCTTCGCA